>DEIJ01000172.1 GCA_002352365.1 Dehalococcoidia bacterium UBA2777
TCGCTGGTGGGCACCCGCCCATGAAGGTTTGTTTGCATCTTGCCCATATCCACTCCTCTTTCGCAATTCCCACAGAATCCCTCTTCTCCCTTAGCCGCTTATGCGTAGCCGTAATTGGCAATCTTCTCAATATTGTGAACCATGTAATAGAGTAACCATTGTATGTTGACTTTGCTCCTTTGTAAGCGCCTTATCTGCTCCCGGCGGTGGGCTTTCCCGGAGGAAGATTGTTTCTTGGACGCTCGTGCTTCCCTGTTGTCGGTCTCTACTTGCTCCTCAAGCAGTTGCTTGACCTTTGCTTCCAGCTTCTCCTGTTTTTGCCTGGGATCATAAGAAGGTCCCACTCCACTCTCTGGAGGCGTTGGAGGGAAGCTTATACCCATCAAGGGCGAAGGTGATGCCACCCAGCAGGTTGATCTTCTCACACACCAGCAAGACATCTCGAAAAAGCTTGTATGATCCAAATCATATACACGTGATAGCAGCAACTCCTATCATCTTGTCAGATGAATTCATTAAAGGGGGAAAAGAAATGAGCATGTTCTGCTATCAGTGCGAACAGACCGCCAAAGGAGAAGGATGTACAAAGGTAGGAGTCTGCGGGAAACAGCCGGATGTGGCAGCTCTGCAGGATCTGTTGCTCTATGTGGTTAAAGGACTTTCCCTGTATGCCGTCGAAGGTCGCAGGCTGGGGATCAGCGATCCAGAGGTCAACAAGTTTACCTGCGAGGCAATTTTCTCAACCCTGACAAATGTGGATTTCGATCCCCAAAGGTTTATCACACTGATCAATGAAACCATTCGGCTAAGAGATTCACTCAAGGAGAAAGTCAAAGCCGCCGGTGGTAAGGCCGATTTCGGCGAGGGCCCCGCTACTTTCGTGCCGGAAAAAACGCCTGAGGGCTTGGTGACACAAGGAGAAAAAGTCGGGGTACAATCCGATCCCGATGTAAATCCTGATATCCTCTCACTCAAGCAGGTTTTGACCTATGGCATAAAAGGGGTTGCTGCTTATACGGATCATGCCTTGATACTGGGGCAGGAGGATGATAAGGTCTATGCATTTATCCACGAGGGTCTGGCTGCTACCTTGAACAAGGACCTGAGCGTGGATGACCTCGTTGGCCTGGTTTTGAAGTGTGGAGAGATCAACCTCCGTGCCATGGAACTGCTGGATGCGGCAAACACAGGTGCCTATGGCCATCCAATTCCGACATCGGTTCCCCTTGGGGCGAAGAAGGGTAAGGCGATTCTTGTATCGGGACATGATCTAAAGGATTTGGAAGAGGTGCTGAAGCAGAGCGAGGGTAAGGGCATCAATGTGTATACTCACGGCGAGATGCTTCCCTGCCATGGCTATCCCGGGCTGAAACGGTATTCTCACTTCTACGGGCATTATGGGACAGCGTGGCAGAATCAACAGAGAGAATTCATTGATTTCCCGGGTGCTATCATAATGACCACGAACTGTATCCAGAAGCCGCAAGACTCGTACAAAGATAATATCTTCACCACAGGTTTGGTGGGGTGGCCGGGCGTGAAGCATATTGCCAATAAGGACTTCGCCCCGGCGATAGAAAAGGCGTTGGAAATGCCAGGATTTCCTGAAGATATCGACAAGGGATCAGTGACCGTCGGTTTTGCCCGGAATGCGGTGATGAGTGTTGCCGACAAAGTCATCGAGGCAGTAAGGGGGAAGAACATTCGACATTTCTTCCTTGTCGGCGGATGCGATGGGACCAAGTCCGCCCGCAGTTACTATACCGAGTTTGTGGAGAAAGCACCTGAAGATTGTGTGATTCTGACCCTTGGTTGTGGTAAATACCGCTTCTTTGATAAGGACCTGGGCAACATTGGCGGAATCCCGAGGTTGCTCGATGTGGGACAGTGCAACGATGCCTATTCTGCGATACAAATCGCAGTGGGTCTGGCCAATGCCTTTGAAAGTGGCGTGAACGACCTTCCGCTATCAGTGGTTCTCTCATGGTACGAACAGAAGGCCGTGGCCATTCTGTTGACATTGCTTCATCTGGGTATCAAAGACATAAGACTGGGGCCAACTCTTCCGGCTTTTATCACCCCCAATGTGTTTGATGTCTTGGTAAAGAACTTCAACATCATGCCGATCAAGACGGCTGATGAGGACTTGAAAGCGATTCTTGGCTAAAAGAGAAAGGAGTGGTATAAGGCCTTGAGATGAATCTCACCGGGGAACGGCACCCACGTTGGTATGTATCTTGCCATGAAAAGCAGGTTTGACAAGGAGACTTTGATGGGCAATAACCAACAGCAGAGTACGACCAAAAAAGCTTTGATAAGGGCGATGGAAACCTATTTCAATGGGATACAAAGAGAATCGACACGCCGACCGACAATGAGCAACGCCTCCGAGAGGATATTTCTCTCCTCGAGCGGCAGGGCTCTGAACAGGAGAATATGACTGAAACACGGGTACAAGTGGGGCTTGCCCTGAGCGAGACAAGCCGATCATAGTAGATGGCAAGCATGGTAATCAGGCTGTCCGGAAAGTGTCATTGCGAGACCATTTCGACGAAGTCGGAAGGCGAAGCAATCTCGGAGATTGCCACGGGCTTCGCCCTCGCAATGACAATGGGGCCTTTTTAGACGGCCTGTAATCGATTCTTGACGGTATTCGAAGACTGTCTTATTGAGATGCTGTCTGCTCTGGCTCTGGGGTTCTTCCTCAGCGGTATAATCCGTGAGTTTGTTTCCGAGACTTGGGTGGAGAAGCACCTCGGAGAGAGGCGGGATCAAGCCGATCCTCTACCCAGCATCGTAGGAACGGCTCTGCCTGTTTGCTGTGTAGGTGCACTTCCGAAAACCGCAGACAATGTGATCTAAATCATATACCTCAAGCTGCGGCGTACTCTATCATAATTGATGTGCGAAGCAACAGCATTTCCCACAACACCCCTTTCGGGGGTAGGAAAGCGAGGTGATAAGGATGCCTAATCGATGTCCAGGACAGGATGACCGGTGGCGAACATTTGATCTCCACAGGTGCCCGAGGTGTGGAGTGGAAGTGGATATATGGTCTCACGAAACCAAGGTCAAGTGCCCGGGGTGTGGTGGTTGGGTCTACAAAGAACAACTCCCCTCGTGCGCGCAATGGTGTAGAGCGGCAAAGGAATGCCTGGGAGAAGAGCGATGGAAGATGACAATGGGGATCGACTGACCAGGCAACTCATCCCAATTCTACCGGGAGGTCTCACAATGCTGACAAGAGTCATGCGAAAGATGGTCAAGATAGATGAAGAGAAATGCGATGGCTGTGGCAACTGCGTGATCGCCTGCGCTGAAGGAGCCATTCAGATCATAGATGGCAAAGCCCGCCTCATCAGCGAAAGCTATTGCGATGGGCTTGGCGCCTGCCTGGGCGAGTGTCCTCAGGAAGCCATCTCCATCGAGGAGCGGGAAGGCGATGCGTTCGATGAGGAGGCAGTCAAGCACCACCTGGAGGAAACCAAAGCTGAAACCCCGCTTCCATGCGGGTGCCCCTCGACGACAGTAAGGCAGTTCGAAAGGGCTTCTGTATCGGAAGCAACTGGCTCACAGGAATCGATGCTCACTCACTGGCCGGTGCACCTCAGCCTCGTCCCACCAAATGCCCCATTTCTGAAGGGTGCCAATTTGCTCCTCGCCAGCGACTGTGTTCCCTTCGCCTACGCCGGGTTCCATCAGGATTTCATTAAGGGCCGGGCAGTGGTATTCGGGTGCCCGAAGTTGGATGACATCCAGGCTCATCGGCAGAAGCTGACCCAAATATTGCAGCAGTCGGACGTCCAGAGCCTGACCGTGGTGCACATGGAAGTCCCGTGCTGTTCCGGGTTGGTCTACATTGCCAAGGAGGCCATAGCTGCTTCGGGGAAGCATACCCCGCTCAAAGAGGTAACGGTAGGCATACAGGGTGACTTGAAGTAGAGCTACCATCGATATATTCCAGATGACAACGCAAGAGATTCACGCTTTGATCCGGATCTTCGCTGTCATTGCGCCAACAACGGAAGCTTGACCCTTTTGCAGTGCCGCCAGAACTGAACCTAAACAGCCTCCATAAGTAACACCGAGCCTAATTTGCAGCCGTCCCGTGCGGTCGGACTGCAGTGATTTGTTGGATGGCTCATGATCACTCTGTGTGTTTTTGGAGACAATCGCTCACAAAGTCTATGGCCCCTGGAGTCTTCTTCCAATATTGCCCGTGGTCAAGCCAATAGTGATATGCTTCGTCTGCACCGCCAAGGGTAATGCGGTCTGAACGGAACTTCTTCGGTCGTCTGTGACGGTTCTTGGTAAGTTCTCTTGCCACGAGGGGTAGGAAGTCGATTGCCTCACAAAGGGCCGACTCAGCATCTGTCTGCCGTCCTTGCTGATACAAGGCAAGAGCACGACCGTAGAGCACATCTGCCATTATGTCGCAAGGATAGCGTTCGGAAATCTCCAATACCTCCCATGGCCGTTTGAGGTGAAAGTTGCAGTTGATGGCAAGCCCTCGTATACCCTGATTATCACTGGGATTAAGTGCCAAGATGTTAGTGAATATGGAAAGAGCGCTTTCGATTTCTCCGCGTTCGAGGAAATCATAGCCAAGGCCATGGTATGCTCGAAGAAAGGGACGATTGTCAAGAAAGTACCAAGGCAAGAGGTCCCGACCTATTGAGAAGCTTTTGGGGAAAGCGCTGAGACCCAGGTCAACAGCCTGCTGCCACATATTATAGGCCTCACGATAACGTCCTGTTTCATCAAGCAACATTGCAAGATGATGATACACATCAATGAACTCGGGGTAGTCTCTCAGCAGCTGACGGTACCTCTGCTCTGCTCGTCCCAAATCATCCTCTTCCCAGAGTTCTATAGCCTCGTGGAATTCCTCGGTAATCTCAAGAGTCAGTCTGGGAAACTTGAAAACCCACTCATGTTCTCCGACCGGATGCAAGAGTAGCGTTTTCTCTGGTGGACCGCTGTGGCGATTCCTGTGCATTACTGATCCCGCTTCACTGACACAATCATATGTTTATACGCTGGCCATCCAACGCCCGAGTTCAGCCGCGTTGCGCAGCGCAGCAACGTCGGCTGCAACGAGTTGTTGTGACTGTCGAAAAACCCCTGACAACCTCTTTTTCAAGGCTGGGAGTCTGACCACTCCAAAGCTGAGCCTCTACTTTTTCGACAGTCTCGTTAGGCTTTCCTCCCATTCACTATGTCAAATGTGTAGGTAGGAGCCTACTCATTCACAGCTCCACATAATTCCTTATATGTGCCGTTTCACCAGTCCTATCATCCTCTTTCGCTTCAAAGTCAAACAGCCTGGGAGCATCAAAAGCTAAAGAAAACTCCCTGATTCGTTTCTCCGCCAGTTTCACATATTCTTCATTGATGTCATATCCAACATAATGGCGTCTAGCTTTTAGCGCCGCAATAGCAGCCTGGCCACTTCCTATAAATGGGTCTAAGACAGCTTCTCCCTCAAATGTATAAAGTTGAATTAGTCTATAAGGTAATTCTACTGGAAAAGGAGCGGGATGTCCTACTTTTGTCGCTGGCTCTGCAGCAAATGTCCATACGCTTTTGGTGAATTCGAGAAACTCCTCCTTAGAAATTGTGCTCTTCCTTCCGGGGTTTCTTCTTGAAAACATACTTTTGGAGAAGACCAAAATATATTCATGAATGTCTCGTAAGGTTGGATTCTTAGCAGAAAGCCAGCTGCCCCAAGCAGTCGATGGACTACCACTTGAGGCTTTGTTCCAGAGGATTTCACCTCTCATTAAAAACCCTAAATCAAGCATATCCTCAACGATAAAGGCATGAAGAGGAATGTATGGCTTTCTTCCAAGATTGGCAATGTTTATACACATCCTTCCACCAGGGACAAGAACTCTTTTAACCTCACACCATACCCTTTTCAAAAATGCCCTGTACTCTTGCAAGGTAAGATTCTCGTCATAGTCCTTTCCCACGTTGTAAGGGGGAGAAGTAACCATCAGATGAACGCTATTGTCTGGCAACTCTTCCATTCGTTCGCTTGATTTGCAGAAGATTTTATTCAGAAACTCAGGTGGGATAGGATTTTCCACGTAGTTGACCGCCTCTTCCTTAGGTAATCCCTCGTATAATCTGCTGGTGTAAAATGGGGTGGAGTCGTGGTTGATTCTTCCTGGAGAACCAAAAGAACTTGTCTTGGTGCCCATCCTTCTTTGACTAGATCCCATTTAGCCCTCCCTCCAGAGATCAACCCATCTCTTGTAGGGATTGAAACTTGCTTCTGTTCTTTGCCAATCTATTGTGACCTCGTAAATCGCCCACGCCCTGGGGCGGTCGGCTGCATTGACTTGTTGGGTGGCCTTTTGTTCATCTGGAGGATTCAGCGGTGGGCAATCATTCATGGGACACGAATGAGGGGAGCCAATTGCACCGATTGGATACTTCTTCGGTTCCCAGAGTCTCCTCTGGCTCGGTAAGAACATACCAGGTTAGTTTCATGCCTTGGGATTTCGGCAGTTCTATGCCCATCTCGACCAACGTCGAAAGATAGATCTCCGTGACTTCATACAGGTTTTGGAGTGCCTCTTCAGGTGTTTGCCCGTGGCTCATGCACCCTTCTAGCTCGAGATGGTATGCCATATAGCACGGCTCATCGTCAGTCGTGACATCAGGTACAACACATGTAGAAAACGGGAGTTTTATATGGCTGCTATTCACTATCTCTATCATCTTGAGCCTCCAGTTCTTTGAGCCGTTCAGCGAGATAAAGGGCGCGAGCTATGTATCCTTTTGCCAAAGATCGGGACCGAGTGACTGTTGCTCTTAACTCACGATATCGCGGATGAATATACACGCAATGCTTGCCACCTTCTCTCACCTCGAACCCTAAACCAAGGTACAGCTTCCTAAGCACAGCGACCAGCTGATGGCCGAACTTCTTTATCAAAGCTGCTGAGGGCGTGGAGCGGCCCTGGTGTTAATTGGCAATCTTTTAGGGCAGGATATAGTGATCTGTTTTCCCACTACTTTCGGGA
>DEIJ01000173.1 GCA_002352365.1 Dehalococcoidia bacterium UBA2777
GCGTCTTGCAAGAATAATTTCACTGTGCTCTATATAAAGACATGAATGGGGGGAGACTAGAAATAAAGGGGGTGACAAACTCACTGCACAATTAAGCTGACATTTTCACTGGACAGCAACACCAACTTAAAAAACTGTTGACCTCACAGGCGCTAGGCACTACACTATAACCAACATAGGTGAGAGGGGGATTTAAAGATGGCTACTATGAGAGAGAAGCTTCAAGCAATCGAGACAGCCAGAGAAAGATTCAAATTAGGTGGCGGCCTGCCTGAGATAGAGAAGCAACATGCTAAGGGCAAGCTCACCGCCCGAGAAAGGATAGACAAGCTTTTAGATCCAGGTAGTTTTCAGGAGGTTGACCCGTGGAGTGGAGCCTACAAAACCGGCTTTGACATCGACGCAACGGAGATTCCCGGGGACGCAGTGGTGGTAGGATATGGGGAGATAAATGGTCGCCCTATCTACCTCTGGGCTCAAGATGCTACCCTGATGGGTGGCACAATAGCCGAGATACACATAGCAAAGATAGTTAGGGTAATGGAAAAGGCTCTTACTGAGATGGTTCCTATTATAGGTATATATGATTCGGAAGGGCCGAGAATTCAAAACCTGGTGTTAGCGCATGAGTATTGCACTTTCGGCACAATGATGAGGTTCCAAACTACATCCTCAGGGGTAATCCCTCAGATTTCCCTGATCATGGGGCCTTGCACTGGTTCGATGGCGCTATCGGCGGCACTGTCAGATTTTGTTTTTATGGTGAGGAATACGAGCTATATGCACGTGGCACCACCACCTCCAGATGTTGAAAGCGAAAAGTATGGTGAAGCTAGGATGCATTCTCGAGCAAGTGGAGGCTGTGATGTATTGGCGGATAATGATGAAGAATGTCTACAGAAATGCAAGCAATTACTGGGTTTCCTCCCAGCAAATGATCTCCAAAAACCCCTGGTGGTGGACACTGGGGATGACCCCAATCGCTGTGATGAAGAGCTTATGGACATTGTCCCCGTCGAATCTTCCAAGTGGTTTGATATGCGTGAGGTAATTAAGCGGGTGGTGGACAACGGTTATTACTTTGAGCTAAAGAAAGATTATGCCATGAACTTGTCAGTTGGATTTTCCCGATTCGATGGGCAAACAGTGGGGATAATAGCCAACAACTCAATCTGGCGGGGGGGTTGTGAGGATACCAGGAGTGCTGATAAGCACGCCCGGTTTACTAGATTCTGCGATGCGTTTAACATACCGCTAGTCTACTTTGCCGATTGCCCAGCATTTTTCCCCAGCATTGAGGAGGAACGGCTGGGTATACTCAGGCACGGGACAATGGTGATCCATTCAACTGCTGAGGCCACCGTTCCCAAGATTAGTATTTACGTCAGAAAGGTTTACGGTGGGGCTCAGCTAGCTATGCCGGCCAATGCGCAGAAAGCCGATCGCATATTAGCCTGGCCGAGTGTAGAACGGGGTGTAATGGGGCCCGAAGGATTAGCCGCGGTTATGTTTAAGGGGCGGCTAGATAGAGCTGAAAACCCTGAGGAGCGAGACAAGATGTGGAAAGCCGCAGTCAAAAGAATGGAGCAAGCGGTGGGGAGATTCTCCAGAGTATCCAATGAAGACTATATAGACCCCCGCCGAACAAGGCCAGTTATAATTAAGGCGTTAAAATGCGTGGCCAACAAGAAAATGGAGAGGCCGGAAAGGAAACATGAGAACATTAATTTGTAACTGCTAGCTAAAAAGGAGAGCAAGCATGAACAGAGAAAAGATATTAGAAATGATCCAGGATATTGAGCAGCAGAGGGAAAGGTATCGCGCCGGGGGCGGTCCAACCTATACAGAGAAGCAACGTAAGGCGGGCAAGTTAACCGCTCGGGAAAGGGTGGACAGGTTTTTTGATCCCGGCACCTTCCACGAGCTTGAATTGTGGGCTGAACCTCTTCGAACCGGGTTTGAGATCGATGAAAGGTTTATCCCCGCTGATGCTGTAGTTATCGGCTACGGTAAGGTTGATGGACGCACCGTCATGGTCTATGCCCACGATTACACCGTCCTGACTGGAACACAAGCTGTAGTCCAGCACGCCAAAGTAACCAAAGTGATGGAGACAGCGGTCAAGATGGGGGTCCCCTATGTGGGTATAGTCGATTGTGCCGGGATCAGGCTCCAGGATATGATGGGGGAGCCAGGGCCCAGGCCCCCTGTAGACGGCAGTGGGATGCACGGACCGGGTTCATTTATGTATGCCCCTCCGTGGGCATCGGGTGTAGTCCCTCAGATTGCCGTGATGTTAGGACCTCAATTCGCCGGCTCATCTTATTCCCCAATATTAAAGGATTTTCTTATCATGCGCCGTGGCCCAGCCTTTATGGCCCTTATCTCACCTACCGTCATTAAAGAAATCACCGGCGAAGTGGTCACTTATGAAGAGATAGGCGGGGCAATGCTCCACGCTGAGATCAGCGGAACATGCGACTTGATAGTAGAAAGCGATGAAGAAGGTTTGGAAAAGGCTAAGAAGATTCTAAGCTTTTTGCCGTCTAATTGGCGGGAGAAACCTCCGGTCATTGTTACTGGGGATAACCCCAACCGGAGAGATGAGGAACTTCTCAACTTAATCCCCTTTGATCTCTCTCAGGGATACGATATGCACCAACTCATCTCTCGAATAGTAGATGATGGTGACTTCTTTGAGATAAAGCCCCTTTTTGCCAAAAATGCCATAATAGGTTTTGCCCGACTGGGGGGACAATCTGTAGGAGTCGTGGCCAATAACCCCGTGGTAATGGGAGGGGCAATAGACATTAATTCCTCCGACAAAATGGCCCGGTTCATCAGATTTTGTGATTCATTTAACATCCCGGTGATCTTTTTGGCGGATACTGTGGGCTATCTACCCAGCGTAGACCAAGAGCGGGCAGGATTGGAAAGACATGCTGCCAAGGTGTTGTATGCCATCTGCGAGGCTACTGTGCCTAAAATCACCGTCTACTTAAGGAACTGCTCCGGATGGGGTGAACTTGCCATGGGCACTCCGCAGATGGGAGTGGATTTAGTATTGGCGTGGCCCAACGCTCAAGTGGGAAGAATGGACCCTGAGGCAGCGGTAAAGGTCATTTATGCTAAGGAGATAGCCGCAGCTACAAATCCTGAAGAGGTACGCCAGAGGAGGATTGAAGAATTTGCTGCCAAATATAATAATATCTACCGCGCTGGGGCGCGGACGCTAATCCAAGACATCATAGATCCGCGTGATACCAGGCCTCGGCTAATTGAAGCACTAGATTGGTTTGCCAATAAGAAAGAAGATAGGCCATGGAGAAAACATGGCAATATCCCACTGTAAAAAGTGGAGAGAAACTGTAGCTTTTCTGGTATCTGATTTGGCAAATCCTGGCAGTGTCCCGAAAGTAGTGGGAAAACAGA
>DEIJ01000147.1:0-489 GCA_002352365.1 Dehalococcoidia bacterium UBA2777
TATTATCATCTAACTCACCTCCTTTGATTCCTTGTTTTTTTCGAAAGATAGAGCCGCCCCACGCTAAAATGCATATACCAGCGTAATCTAGAATTGCCACTTCTCTGGTCACGAGAACATCACCCACTACCATTACCTTTCCTCTTCAGCTTACCATCCCATTAAAGAGGTTCCATCCGCTATGACACCTGTTTTTGGTAAGTGAAAAGTCTCTTAGAAATGGGCATTGCCTGGAGTTTCCACTTAATTTGACCAGGACAAATATCGCATAATGGTAGGCGTTTCGACTTAAGCCCGAGGAGAAAAGGCAGTATTTTGTCCCACTAGAGTGCACCTATTTGCTTAGCGAACATTGGTGCTAGCACGGGGGTTAATTGAAATGTTCGGCAAAGTTAGCTATAATGTAATACTGGAAGTAGGTTATGATGAATAAGGGGGTGGAGGGCAGCGGTGTTGCTGTCCAGTGAAAATGCCACCTTAATTGTTCAG
>DEIJ01000147.1:501-30918 GCA_002352365.1 Dehalococcoidia bacterium UBA2777
GGGTTTGCTGCGATGAGAAGGCTTCGGCTGTAGAGTTTTCTTTGCCATGATGACGGGCGCAGCATCCGCACCTACTGTACGGCAATACTTGAAGCAGAATACCTCATCGGGGGTAAATTCCTCCTCAGGCTCCAGATAAGCTGAACCTGTTCAACGTCACCATCTCCTTCATGGGTGGCAAAGTTGTAGAACATTAACACTAGCCACAAGAGAACTTGACAAATAACATTAAAGAAGGTTATACTTAATTGTTGTAATTTATGCTGCAGACTTTCCCTTATTTTCTCTTCTATTTTCTCTCATCTTAGTTTCCTAGGGGGGGAGTATTGTGCCCTCAAAGGAGTATACTGAAAAATGAGTCCTACTAAGAGATCATATGCTAAAACTCCCTCCATCGGGGAAGTGCCTAAGTTAATTCAAACTCAACTCGACTCCTTCCGTTGGTTTCAGGAGCAAGGATTGAGGGAGCTATTTCAAGAAATCTCTCCTATCCCGAGTCCTGCTGCCACGCACCTTGAGCTACACTTTATAAGCTATGAATTTCGCCAGCCTAAGTACTCAGACCAAAGGTGTATTGAGCAGGGTATAACTTATTCAGCGCCACTATATGTCAAAACTCAGTTAATAGTTAAAGATAGCGGTGAGATCAAAGAACAAGAGGTCTTTATAGGCGATTTTCCGTTGATGACAACTAATGCCACCTTCATCATCAACGGTACGGAGCGAGTAGTAGTAAGCCAGCTAACGCGTTCCCCTGGCGTTTACTTTACCCTTGAGACTGATGTAGCCAGTGGGCGCGAGCTATGCTTTGCTAAGCTCGTTTTCTCCCGCGGTGGCTGGTTGGAGTTTGAAACTAACAGCAAGGATGTGATTTCGGTAAAAATCGATGGTAAACGCCGAGTCTCAGCCACTACTCTGTTGCGCGCTATTGGCTATGGTAGCGATGAGAAATTGGTAGAGCTGCTCCAAGATGTAGATCCCTCCCCAGAGCATTCCTTTATCAAGTCAACTATAGAGCGGGACCCATTGATTCGGGGCGAGGCTGAGGCGTTGCTCGAAATCTATAGGCGTCTGCGCCCAGGTAATCCCCCCACTATTGAAAGTGCTCGCAGCTTAATAGGTAATCTTTTCTTCGATTCACGCCATTATAGCTTGGGTGAAGTCGGCCGCTACAAACTCAATAAGCGGCTGGGACTTGACGGGATCATCCCTTTAACACGTCATGGCCTCACTAAGGAGGACTTGGTAGAGATAGTGCGCTGCATTATAAAGGTCAGCAAAGGGGAGGATAGCCCCGATGATATCGATCACTTAAGTAATCGGCAGCTACGCCCCGTAGGAAAGCTAATTCAAAATCAATTCCGTATTGGTTTGCATCGCCTGGAGCAGACGGTGAAAGAGCGTATGAGCAGCCTGGTAGATATAGAAAAAGCTATACCCAGCGCCTTGATCAATACTCGGCCTATAGTCACTGCACTAAGGGAATTCGTTGCCACCTCGCAGCTTTCCCAATTTATGGATCAAACCAACCCTCTGGCTGAGTTGACCCATAAACGCCGCATTTCAGCGCTGGGTCCGGGGGGCCTGTCCCGGGAGCGTGCTGGCTTTGAAGTCCGCGATGTTCACTACTCCCATTATGGCAGGATTTGCCCCATTGAAACCCCAGAGGGGCCTAATATTGGACTCATCGGTTCGCTAGCCACTTACAGTTCGATCAATAAATATGGCTTTATAGAGACACCTTGTCGCCGAGTTTTGCGGGAGGTAGAAAGTAACTACGCCGAGCTTTTGGGGAGAACTCTTCGGGAAACGGTGACCGATGATGCGGGGGACATCATTGCTGAGGCAGGGGCTGAGATCACCCCCGAGATCGGTTGGCAGATTTCAAATCTACCCAAAAGATTGGTTAAAGTTATGCCCTTTGTCTCTCATCAAATCATCTCCCTATCTGCCGATGAAGAAAAAAAATATACTATCGCTCAAGCCACTACCCCCATTAAGCCTAATGGTCAATTTATTGAGGACAAGGTTGATGTCCGGCACGGCGGAGACTTTTTTAAGGAAGCAGTAGGCAAGATTGACTTTATGGACATATCACCCAGGCAGATAGTTGGTGCCTCTGCTTCTTTGATCCCCTTTTTGGAGCATGATGATGCTAACCGGGCATTAATGGGGGCTAATATGCAGCGTCAGGCAGTACCCCTACTTCGCTCTGAATCACCGCTAATAGGAACAGGGATGGAGGAGGTAGTAGCTCGGGATAGTGGGCAGGTGCTCTTCGCTCCGGAGGATGGGGAGGTAATCTCGGCTAGTGGGAGAGAGATCGTACTCAGGGATAGCAAAAACGAGGTGCACGCTTTCCCTTTGAGCCAATTCGTCCGCACCAACCAAGGGACCTGTCTCAATAAGCGTTCTATGGTAAGCAAAGGGGAGAAGGTAAAACGAGGACAAGTTCTAGCCGATAACTTGGCTACTGACCAAGGAGAGTTAGCTTTGGGGAGAAATGTGCTTTGCGCCTTCATGAGTTGGGATGGCTATAACTTTGAAGATGCGATTATTATCTCTGAGAGCTTGGTTAGAGAAGGCAAGTTTACCTCTATTCACATTGAGAAGTATGAGATAGAGGCGCAAGCCACCAAGCTGGGGCCAGAGGAAATCACCAGAGACATTCCCAATGTAGGTGAGGAGAGCCTCCGCAATCTTGATGAGCAGGGGGTTATACGTATTGGTGCTGAGGTGGAGTCAGGAGATATCTTAGCAGGTAAGATCACCCCCAAGGGGGAGGTAGAGTTAACCGCTGAAGAGAAATTGCTGCGGGCTATTTTCGGTGAGAAAGCTCACGAGGTAAAAGACTCCTCCCTTTACCTTCCCCATGGGGAGCGAGGCACCGTGATCAGGGTAAAAGTCTCCTCTCGTGAGCACCATGATGAGTTACCTAATGGGGTTGAGCGTCGAGTCGAGGTCTGGGTTGCTCAGCAGCGGGAGATTAATGTGGGAGACAAGTTAGCTGGAAGGCATGGTAATAAAGGGGTTATTGCTCGTATCTTGCCTGTGGAAGACATGCCCTTTTTGTCCGATGGCACACCGATAGATATTCTCCTTAATCCTATAGGTGTTCCCTCCCGTATGAATCTGGGGCAAATCCTGGAGACTCATCTGGGTTGGGCAGCCCGTATACTTGGTTTTAAAGCAGCTTGCCCTGTATTTGAGGGGGCTAGTGATATTGAGATTGAGGATGCTTTGGCTCAGGCTTGGATTCTCGAGCGAGCTGGGGCAATTGACCCCCTTTGGAATAGTCAAGACTCCTCACCGCCTCATCTTGAGGTAGCCAAGGCCTATCTTAATAAGCAGGGCTATGATGGGGAGCAGATATTTAGCGATGGGGCACCCGGTAAGGCAAAGCTTGTTTGCCTTCGGCTATGGCTAAATGATTTGGGAATTGAGGCCAAAAGTGATGGCGAGGTGATGGACTGGGTGGAAAGGGTGCAGAAGGAGCAGAAAAATTGCCCCCCAATTTATGGTAAGACTACCCTTTATGATGGCCGCACTGGTGAACCCTTTGATCAAGCAGTCACCGTGGGTTATATCTATATGATGAAGCTGATCCATTTAGTTGAGGACAAGGTTCACGCTCGTTCTATTGGTCCCTACTCTCTTATCACCCAGCAACCTTTAGGGGGCAAGGCTCAGTTTGGAGGGCAACGTTTCGGCGAGATGGAAGTATGGGCTCTGGAGGCCTATGGTGCTGCCAACCTCCTCCAAGAAATGCTTACCATCAAGTCGGATGATATAGTCGGGCGGGCTAAAGCCTATGAAGCTATCGCTAAAGGTGAAAATATTTCCCCACCGGGACTGCCGCAATCATTTAATGTTCTAGCTAAGGAGCTACAAAGCTTGGGGTTGGCTGTAGAATTAATTAGGGAGGAATAAGTTGCCTGAGGTCAATAGTTTTAATGCAATACGTATTTCTCTTGCCTCGCCGGAACAGATTAGGCATTGGTCTTATGGGGAGGTGACTAAGCCAGAGACCATAAACTATCGTACCTTAAAGCCTGAGAGAGGGGGGCTGTTTTGTGAGAGAATCTTCGGCCCTACCAAGGATTTTGAGTGCTATTGTGGCAAGTATAAGAAGGTACGCTATAAGGGCGTTGTCTGTGATAGATGTGGGGTGGAGGTAACTTGGTCTAAAGTGCGTCGGGATCGCATGGGCCACATCGAACTCGCTGCTCCGGTGGCTCATATCTGGTTTATAAGAGAGGTGCCCAGCCGGATAGGATTACTTCTTGATCTATCTCCACGCAGCTTGGAACGTGTCCTCTACTTTGCCCAGTATATTGTTATCCGGGTAAATGAAGCAGCCAGGCGAAGAAGGATCGAGCAAATTCGGCAGGAGCTTTATCAACAGATTGCTCAGCGTGAGGAAGTGGTGAGTGGCAAAATCAATAAGTTGCGCTCTCACCAAGAACAACTTGGGGGGGCTCAAGAGAGAGAGGACGAGTACGCGGCAATCCGGGAAGAAATTCATCAGCTCCAAAACGAGTTAGTTGCCCAGAAGAAGGAGGTAGAGGAGGAGCTAGACGACAGACTCAATGAGCTAGAAGCTTTACGTCCCCTAATGCTGCTTACTGAGACAAGGCATCAAGAGCTCAAAAGGAAATATAATGGTGTTTTTGAAGCGAGTATGGGAGCTGAAGCTATTCTGGAAATTCTCAAGGGCCTTGACCTAAAGGAATTGCGCCGTACCTTACTCGAGGAGATTGACTCCACCTCAGGGCAACGGCGTAAGAAAGCAATCAAAAGGCTGTGTGTGGTCGAGGCTTTCCTCCGCAGTGGCAATAAACCGGAGTGGATGATATTGACTATTCTCCCGGTGCTACCTCCTGATCTTCGTCCCCTGGTGCAGCTTGGCGGAGGGAGATTTGCTGCCAGCGATCTCAACGACTTGTACCGGCGGGTGATTAACCGTAATAATCGCCTAAAGAAGCTGCTGGAGGGAGATGCCCCTGATGTCATTATTCGTAATGAAAAACGAATGCTACAGGAGGCGGTAGATTTTCTTATTGATAATGGGAGGCGAGGGCGAGCTGTTATTGGTGCTGGTAACCACCCCTTAAAGTCACGCTCAGAGGTGCTGAGGGGCAAGCAAGGTAGATTTCGCCAAAACCTCCTTGGCAAAAGAGTTGATTACAGTGGACGCTCGGTGATCGTGGCTGGGCCTGAGCTTAAGCTCGATCAATGCGGTCTACCTAAGCGTATGGCTTTAGAGTTGTTTAAGCCATTTGTTATTTCCCGCCTGATCCAACAAGGTTTCACCACCAGCATTAAGAGTGCCAAGCGGATGGTAGAGCGAGCAAGACCAGACATCTGGGCCATCTTGGAAGAAGTAGTAAAGGGAAAGCTGGTGCTGCTTAATCGCGCCCCCACATTGCATAGACTTTCCATCCAAGCATTTGAGCCAGTGCTCATTGAAGGCAATGCTATCCAAATCCATCCCTCAGTATGTGCTGCTTTCAATGCTGACTTCGATGGCGACCAAATGGCAGTGCATATCCCCCTCTCTGAAGCTGGAATGCGCGAGGCCAGGGAAATGATGATTTCCACCCACAATATGTTGTTGCCAAGTAATGGTGAGCCTATAGTGGCACCAAGCTTAGACATGGTTCTCGGTTGCTACTATATGACTTCACTAATACCTGGGGCTAAGGGTGAAGGGATGCTGCTCAATAGCTTTGAGGAGGCAGAATTAGCCTATAGTCTGGGAATTATTGACCTGAGAGCCGAGATTGAGGTGAGGGATCAACACGAAAGGGAGCGAATTAAGACCAGTGCAGGCCGTATCCTGTTCAATGGAATTTTACCCCAAGAGCTCCGTTTTCTCAATAAGACGATGGATAAATCGGCTTTGAAGGAGGTAGTTGCCGAGTCTATTAGATTGCTCGGTAGCGAAGCTGCAGGGGTTGTTGATGGGATTAAACAGTTGGGATTCCATTATGCCACTATCTCTGGTATTACTATTGCCTCTCATGATGTCGAGGTGCCCCAAGCTAAAGAGCAGATTTTGCAACAAGCAGAGGAGAAAGTCAGCCAACTTGAAGACCAGTATCAGCATGGCCTGATTGCTGAGGATGAACGGTACAGCGGTGTGGTGGAAGCTTGGGTAGAAGCTACCGATCTAGTTACCGCAGCTATCTCACAGTCCCTAGACTGCTATAGTGGAATTTACACCATGGCAACTTCAGGGGCGAAGGGGAATATCTCTCAGATCAGTCAGATGGCTGGGATGCGTGGCTTGATGACCGATCCTTCGGGTAAAATAACCGATTTCCCGATTAAGTCGAGCTTTCGAGATGGACTTTCCATGTTGGAGTTTTTTATCTCTACCCATGGTGCTCGTAAAGGATTAGCAGATACCGCCTTGCGAACCTCGGATAGTGGTTACCTTACCAGGCGCCTCATTGACGTGGCTCAAGATGTCATTATCCGTGAGAAGGATTGTGGCACTTTTAATGGTATCTGGCTAGGGGAATCTACAGATGGAGAGACTCTCGCTCCATTAGATGTGCGCATTGAGGGGAGATTAGCTGCCAGCGATATCATCGACCCCTCAACTGGCCGGATAGTTGTTAAACGAAATGAGGAGATAGATAAACATAAGGCTAGTGAGATTGCCTCCGCGGCACTCAGCCAAGTTTATGTTAGATCGCCGCTTAGTTGCCAGTCGAGGCATGGTGTATGCCAATACTGCTATGGCAAAGACCTGGCTCGAGGGGGAATGGTGAGTATAGGCACTGCTGTAGGTGTTATTGGCGCACAGAGCATTGGTGAGCCGGGCACTCAGCTGACTCTACGCACTTTCCATACCGGCGGGGTGCTAGGCTTGGACATCACTTCTGGTTTGCCCCGAGTGGAGGAACTGCTTGAGGCAAGAACACCCAAAGGACAAGCTATCATCTCCGAAATTGATGGCGTAGTGGAAATCTTCCCCAGCGAAGAAGCACGTAGGATCAGAATTACCAGCACTAAATCATATCGGGATGAATATCCTCTGCCCCCCGGTAGTGAGATATTAGTTAATGATGGTGCCTGGGTAGGGATAGGCGCAGTTTTAGCTCGACGAGCCTTACCTTCCGGTGAGGAAGAAAAACCGGATGTAGCCGCTTTACCGACTACTCCCCTCTTAGCTCGAGTAAGCGGTGAGGTGGCTGTGAGAGAGAACCAACTTTTTATCACCTATGAGGAAGAGGAGAAGAGAGAGTATCTTGCCTCTGCTATGGCAAGAATTCTAGTAGAGTCTGGAGCTAGAGTGAGGCCAGGAGAACAGCTTACCGAGGGACATATCGTCCTCCAAGATATTCTGCGGATTAAAGGCAAAGAAGCATTACAGCGATACCTAGTAGATGAAATACAAAAGATTTATCGCTCCCAAGGGGTGAATATTAATGATAAGCATATTGAGATTATTGCCCGCCAGATGTTAGGTAAGGTGCGCATTGATTCTCCGGGTGATGCTGAGTTCCTTACTGGGGAGTTAGTTAACCGATTTGTCTATGAAGATACCAATGCTAAAGTACTAGCCGAGGGAGGCGAGCCGGCTACAGCGCAAACTGTCCTTCTCGGAATAACCAAAGCGGCACTCTCGACTGATAGCTTCTTGGCAGCAGCTTCTTTCCAAGAAACCACCAGAGTTCTTACTGAGGCAGCAATCCGGGGGAAGGTGGATAGACTTCTGGGGTTGAAGGAGAATGTTATCATCGGTAGATTAATCCCGGCTTATTGTCTTCCCCCAATTGAGGAAAACTTCCCGGCTGAGGCTCAGCTTGGCTCTGCAGCATAAAGGCGAATCTAAGGCTTTCTTCTGCCACAGGGGGGAGAATGTGATCTTCTAAGGTGTGTGAGCGGTAACCTTTTTGCCTTAGCAGTGTGGTGAAGGTTGATACAAAGGCGGCAAAGAAACATATTTAAGTAGGAGGTCAGAAGTTGATGCAGGAAATAGTAGAAGTCCCAATAACGGGGAAAATGCTTAATATAAAAGTAGGCATAGGGGATAAGGTCAAAGAGGGAGAAGTTATTTGCTTGCTGGAATCGATGAAAATGGAGAACCCTATCCTGGTCCCAGTGTCAGGTGTAATCAAAGAGATCCGCGTTTCAGCAGGACAAACAGTTAAGACTGGTGATATCATAGCTATAATCGAGTATTAGAAAGTCTCCTCCTGAGAGAACTAGGGTGAAACATCTCCCCTAGGAGAGGGGATTATTTTGTGTTATCCCCAAAAGGTAGCTAAGCTTTTTCAGACTTAGCTTAAATTTGTAAAACCGCAATTCCCCCGTCCCCCACGCTTAATTGGCTTGGTTTCCCCCCATATTTTGATGATGATGACCACTGTATCCTGTTGACCAGCACCCAAGAAGCATGCCTGAGGGCTTTGGCAAGAAATGGAAAGACAAGGGCTGGAGCACCGACTTGACCGGATGCAGTTTATGGTGTAATATTCAGCCCAGATCAGGCTGTAGCATAATCCGAGGGAATGGGATAAGGGGCTCAACTTTGAAATGGAGGGATAATGGCATTAGCTCTAGAAGGCATCAAGATATTGGATTTATCTTGGGTTCCAGTGGGGCATTATTGCACCATGATCCTGGGGGATTTAGGGGCAGAGGTGGTGAAGGTGGAGCCAACTTTCGAGACCGGTCTTCCTGCTGGGCTAGGAGTTTCCCCTCGAGGCGAAGAGGGGAGGAGAATTGCGGCATTTAACCCCCAAAATCGCAATAAGAAGAGCATAGTGCTTAACTTAAGAACCCCGCAGGGGCGTGAGGTATTTTATAAGCTTGCGGAAAAGGCAGATGTTATCCTGGAGGGCTTTAGGCCAGGGGTGACTGAGCGTCTTGGTGTGGATTACCAAACCATTGCCAAGATAAACCCGAGGATCATCTATTGCTCTATCAGCGGCTATGGGCAGGATGGGCCGTACCGGGATTTGCCCGGTCATGATGCCAATTATATCTCCATCGGTGGAGCTCTGGGACTAATTGGCCTCCGCGATGGCCCCCCAATTTTCCCTCAGAATTTGGTTGCTGATTATGCCGGTGGTTCCCTTCACGGTGTTATGGGCATTTTGACCGCTCTCATAGCCAGAGAGAGGACGGGTAGAGGGCAACACGTCGATATAGCTATGACGGATGGAGTGGTTTCGCTACTCAGTCTGTTTGCCTTCGAATATTTCTGCCACCAAACAATAGAAAAACGCGGTGAAGGTCTCATCGGTGGAGCGATGCCGTTCTACAGTGCTTACCAGACCAAGGATGGTAACTATATTACCATTGGTTGCATCGAGCCGCATTTTTGGGAGAACATCTGCCGCGCCTTGGGTCGAGAGGACTTTATTCCCCATCAATATGTTGAAGGTGAAAAGCGAGAGGAGATACTTTCCTATTTCAGGGAGGTTTTCCGCACTAAGACTAGGGATGAATGGTTTGATCTGTTAAAGGAGAAGAATATCCCCATAGGTAAGGTTTATTCTATCGATGAGGTGTTCACCGATCATCAGATACTCTACCGCCGCATGGTGGAGGAAATAGAGCACCCTACCTTGGGCAAAGTAAGGCAGGTGGGGATTGCCATGAAGTTCTCTGATACCCCGGGGAGCATCCGCAGTTTGTCACCACTCTTGGGGGAGCACACCGAGGAGATTTTGCAAGATTTGGGCTACACCGAAGAGCAGATTGAGGAGCTACGGAAAGCAGGGGCAACAATGTAACTTGGGGGAAGGATGACTCTGCCATTAGAGGGCATCAGGATATTGGATTTATCCCGGGTGGCACCAGGCTCGCATTGCACCATGATCTTAGGAGACCTCGGGGCAGAGGTGATAAAGGTGGAGGCCCCCTTCAAGCCCGGTGTTCCTCCTATTGGCTCAGGGGTCTCTCCTCATCCCCAAGACAGGAGAGGGGAAAGGCTAGCTGCTTATCACCCCCTTAATCGTAATAAGAAGAGCCTCGTGCTTAACTTGAGGCTTGAGGAAGCTCGTCAGGTATTCTATAAGCTTGCGGAAAACTCGGATGTCATCTTGGAGGGCTTCAGACCAGGGGTAGTCAGGCGCTTAGGTGTGGACTACCAAACTGTGGGAAAAATAAATCCCAAAATCATCTATTGTTCACTCAGTGGTTATGGGCAGGATGGCCCCTATCAGTTTTTGCCTGGCCATGACATCAATTATATCTCAGCCAGCGGCGCCTTGGGGGTGATTGGTGAACGTGGTGGGCCTCCCATTATCCCGCTGAATCTGGTAGCCGATTACGCTGGCGGAGCTCTTCATGCCGTTATAGGTATTTTCGCTGCCCTTCTGGCTAGGGAGAAAACAGGCCGGGGACAGTATGTTGATATAGCCATGACAGACGGGGTTATTTCGCTTTTAAGTATGGTAGCCTTCGATTACTTCTGCAACGGGGTGATACTAAAGCGGGGAGAAAGCATGCTTGGCGGGACACCATTTTATAACCCCTATTTGACCAAGGATGATAAATATATTACTATCGGCTGCATTGAGCCTCATTTTTGGCAGAACCTGTGTCAGGAACTGGGTAGGGTGGACTTCATCCCATACCAACATGCCGAAGGTGAAAAGCGAGAGGAAATGCTATCTTATTTTACAGATATCTTTTGCACCAAGACCAGAGATGAATGGTTCGAACTCCTAAAAGAGAAGGATATCCCGGTGGCCAAGGTTTACTCCATCGATGAAGTTTTTAGCGATCCTCAGGTACTTCATCGCCACATGGCGGTGGAGATAGAGCATCCCACTTTGGGTAAAGTGAAGCAGGTAGGCATCCCTTTAAAGCTCTCAGATACATCAGGGAGCATCCGGAGCCTGGCACCAACCTTGGGCAAGCACAATGAAGAGATTTTGTGTAACTTGGGCTACACCACAGAGCAGATTGTAGAGCTGCGGAAGGTAGGAGCGATAATATAGCTACCCCTGAAGAACTTCGATTTTTTTGGGATACTGAAGAGGGGGGCCCCAGCCGAATCAGGGATTTGGCTGGGGATAAAAGAGCAAAGCGAATCTTCATGGGGCATTAATATGGGGGGAAGGATGATGCTGCCACTTGAGGGAGTAAAAGTTTTAGACTTAACTCGATTACTGCCTGGCCCCTATTGTACCATGCTCTTAGCCGACATGGGGGCTGAGGTAATAAAGATCGAGCAACCCCATCCTCGCTGGGAAATCGCTGAATCCGGGCTGATGGGGCCGCTGCCCGAAGCGCCAGCGGAGAAGAGGCGAGAGATAATTCAGGCCTATCGTTTTGTCGATCGCAATAAGAAGAGCATTGCCCTAGATTTGAAAACCCCACAGGGGAAGAAGATTTTCTATCAGCTTGCCGAAGGTGTGGATGTGGTGGTGGAGGAGTTCAGGCCCGGGGTAACCAAGCGTCTCGGGGTGGATTATGAGACTGTTAAGCAGATTAATCCTAAAATCATCTATTGTGCCATCACCGGGTTTGGTCAAGATGGGCCATATAGCCAGTTTCCTGGTCATGATCCCAATTACCTGGCCACTGCCGGCGTGCTTGGCCTCACCGGTACCGCTGATGGGCAGCATGCATATCCCGGTGTGCCTATCGCTGATCTCGGAGGAGGTGGTATGCACGGAACTATGGGAATCCTTCTTGCCCTCATCGCTCGGCAGAGGACCGGCCAGGGGCAGTTTGTGGACATCTCTATGACCGATGGGCTTATCTCTTGGCTGGCAGTTAGCCATGAGGCATATTTCTCCACCGGCTGGCAGCCGAAGCTAGGAACACCCTCTCACGTCTATGAGACTAAGGATGGGAAGTACCTCTGTATTGCCCCCGCCGAACCCTGGTTCTGGGAAAGGGTATGTCGGGCATTGGATCTGGAGGAATTCATCCCTGATCACCAAAAAATCTTTGGTCACAGTGATAGGGCTAAACAGATAATCTCCCGTTTTGCTGAGGTGTTTCGTACCAAGACAAGGGATGAGTGGCTCGAGGTTCTGCGTGAAGCAGATACTTGCGTCGCCCCGGTGTATACTATGGAAGAGGTATTCTCTGATCCTCAGGTACTCCACCGTCAAATGGTGACCGAGGTAGAACACCCCTCTTTGGGGAAGATCAAGCATGTGGGGATCGCCATAAAGTTATCCGAGACGCCGGGGAAGATAAGGTGTACTGCCCCTCTCCCCGGTGAGCACACCGAGGAGATTTTGCAGGATTTGGGCTACACCAAACAGCAGCTCGAGGAATTGCGCCAAGTGGGGACAATAATTTGAGGCTGCTTCGGTGTTCTTTGGGGGTGAATAATGACGGTAAAAGCTTTTGTATTAGTCGAAGCAGGGGTGGAGAAGAGCAAAGAAGTGGTTGAGGCTCTGGAAAAGGTGAAAGGGGTAAAGTCAGTGGACGCAGTAACTGGCCCTTACGACTTCATCGTTGTGGTTGAAGAGGCAGATGTAAACAGTATAGGGAGCGTGGTCACTAAGGGAATTCACTCGGTTGCGGGCATCTCCAGAACCATAACCTGCATCGCCATAAAACTGACTTAAGGGCTGCGGATGGATTTCAGCTTCACACCAGAACAAGAACGATTTAGAGAAGAGGTTCGCCACTTCCTGGATAGGGAATTGCCCCAGCAAGAGGTAACCGAGGATCGCTGGTTATTCGGCTTTTTCCCCCAGTTCTCCCGCAAATTAGGTGAGCGGGGGTGGATTGGCCTAACCTGGCCTAAAGAGTATGGTGGCCAAGCCCGTAGCTACTTGGATCGGCTTATCCTCACTGAGGAACTGCTTCGCTATGGGGCACCAGTATTTGCTCATTGGTTTGGCGACCGCCAAATAGGACCAGCTATTCTGGCTCATGGAACTGAGGAACAGAAAAGGGAATTCCTCCCCCAGATTGCTAAGGGAGAGATATCCTTCTGCGTTGGCATGAGTGAAACTGAGGCCGGCTCTGATCTGGCCTCCCTTCAGACCAAAGCTTCAACAGAGGGGGACTGGTTTATTATCAATGGGCAGAAGGTGTGGACTACCGGGGCACACCTAGCTCACTTCTGTTACTTGGTAGTTAGAACTGACCCGAGTGCCCCCAAACATAGAGGGATAAGCGAGCTTATTGTCGACATGAAGTCCCCAGGAATCACCGCTCGCCCCCTGGTAGATATGACAGGGGCCCACGAGTTGAATGAGGTCTTTTTTGATAATGTTCATGTCCCTAAGAAGATGCTAATCGGCCAGGAAAACCGGGGCTGGTATCAAATTGCTTCTCAACTAGATTATGAGCGGAGCGGAATCGAGCGGGTGATGAGCAATTACCCTCTATTTGTAGATATAATCAATTTGGCTAAGGAGGAAGGACTAGGCAAGGACCCGCTAGTCCGATATAAGCTAGCTCAGCTAGGTATCGAATTCGAGGTAGGAAGATTATTTTGCTATCGGGTGGCATGGCTGTTGAGCCAAGGTATCGTGCCTAATTATGAAGCAGCCATGGCCAAGACATTCTGTACTGAATTTGAGCAGCGCCTGGCTAATGTGGCCAGCCAAATCATGGGGCTCTATGGCCAATTAATGCCAGGCTCAAAAATGGGTCTGCTTAAGGGGAGGGTAGCAAGAGCCTATTTATATTCCCCAGCTTATACTATGCAAGGGGGCACTTCAGAGATATTGAGGAATATTGTTGGTATTAGGGGATTGGGGTTGCCCAGCTAGGTCCCGGCGACCGACAAAAGGAGGTAGAAATGGATTTCACATTTACTCCGCAGCAGGAGGCACTAAGGGCAGAGTTTAAAGAGTTCTTTGCTGAAGAAGAGAAAAGAGCACCTGAGGGGTGGACAGGAGGGATAGAGGCGCTTTTTGCCTCTGATGAGGGGTGGGTTTATCATCGCTCGGTAGCAGAAAAGCTGGCAGAGAGAGGTTGGCTGGCCTTACCTTGGCCCAAGGAATATGGCGGCAAAGAACATAGTTATATGGAACAACTTATCTTCAGTGAGGTAAAGTCATATCACCGAGTACCCGGGGCTGACCTGTGGGGACCATACATTGTAGCCCCCAGTATCTTGGAGTATGGCACTGAGGAGATTAAGCGGGAATGGCTGCCCCGAATAGCTCGGGCGGAGATAAACTGGTGTCAAGGCTGGAGTGAACCTAATGCCGGCTCAGACCTGGCTTCACTGACCACTCGAGCGGTAGAAGACGGAGACGATTATGTCATCAATGGTCAGAAGACTTGGACTAGTGGAGCCCACCGTGCTGACCACATCTTCCTTATGGCCAGGACAGACCCCAACGCCCCCAAGCATAGAGGGCTTACTTACTTCCTCTCTGAAATGGATCGGCCGGGGATTACTGTCCGCCCCCTGCTGTATATGAATCGCGCCCATCTATATAATGAGGTGTATTTCGATAATCTGCGCATTCCCAAGCGAAATATTGTCGGTCCAGTTAATGTCGGCTGGTATGTTACCATGGCAGGGATAAACTTCGAAAGGTCTATGGTTGGGGGGGTAGCAGAAGCCAAGCGAGACCTGGAGGATTTGGTGGAGTTTTGCAAACAGACACGGCGTGATGGCCAAGTCCTGGCTAAAGACCCTCTGGTACGACAAAGATTGGCTGAGTTTGCTATTGAGATTGAGGCTGGCCGTCAGTGGGCCTATAATGTATCTTGGCTACAAAGCAAGAATCCCATGATCTCTGGAGAGCCATCGGCATCGAAGTACTTTATCACTGAGCTAACTGTACGCCTGGCCAATGCTGGAGTGGAGATTATGGGCTTATATGGGACACTGAGAACAGGGTCAAAGTGGGCAAACCTCCAGGGGAAGTTCGAGGCCCTCTGCCAAGAAAGCCTTGGTATTACTATTGCCGCGGGTAGCACCGAGACGATGATAAACTTAATTGCCTGGATGGGATTGAAGCTACCGCGGATAAGGTAGAAGGGATAGAGACAGAGACAGAGANNAGAGATAGAGACAGAAAGGAGAAATATGAACCTTGATTTCACCGAAGAGCAGGAAATGCTCAGGACAATGGCTCGGGACTTTATTGACAAAGAGTGCCCGAAGACGATGGTAAGGGAGCTAGAGGATGATCCCAAAGGTTACTTCCCCGAGATTTGGAGTAAGATGGCAGAGCTAGGCTGGATGGGTTTAATCATTCCTGAGAAGTATGGTGGCACTGGTGGCAGTTTCATGGATCTGGTTGTTCTCCTTGAGGAAATAGGCCGTGGCTGTTTGCCTGGCCCCTTCTTCTCTACAGCGATCTTGAGCGCATTGCCTATCCTAGCTGCCGGCAGCGAGGAGCAAAAGCAAGATTTTTTGCCTAGGATAGCCAAGGGGCAAATAATTATGGCTCTGGCCCTGACCGAGCCCAGTGCCACATACGATGCGGCGGGAGTTTCCACCACCGCCCGGCTTGAAAAAGATGACTATGTCATTAATGGAACCAAACTCTTTATTCACGATGCCCATATTGCTGATTACCTCTTATGTGTGACGAGGACGAAGGGATGGTCACTTCCTGAACAAGGGATTACTCTCTTTTTGGTAGATGCCAAGACCCCGGGGATAAAAATCACCCCCCTGCTCACCATTGCCGACGACAAGCAAAATGAGGTTATCTTGGAAAATGTGAGCGTGCCTCAGAAGAATATGATTGGAGAGCTGCATCAGGGTTGGCCGGTTATAGCCAGACTCTTGGAACAGGCGACAATAGCCAAGTGTGCTGAGATGATCGGTGGTGCTGATTGGATTCTGGAGGCGTGCATTGACTATGCCAAGGAGAGGGTGCAGTACGATCGACCTATCGGCAGCTTTGGGATGATTCAACGCTATATCGCTGATATGTGGACTGAGGTTGGTATTGCTAAGAGGCTCGCCTATTATACCACTTGGCTGGTAGAACAAGGGCTCCCTTGTGCCATGGAGGTGGCTATGACCAAGGCTTGGGTGAGCGATGTCTATATGCGTCAGGCGCGCATGGGGGTGCAAATTCACGGCGGGATCGGCACAACTCGCGACCATGATATGGGGCTGTATTACCGACGCGCTAGGCAGGTAACGCTCCTTTTCGGTGATGCCAATCTTCACCGGGAAGTGGTGGCTCAGGAAATGGGTTTATAGAAGGAGGCAAATATGGATTTCAGCCTTAGTGAAGCCCAGGAGATGCTCAGGACAATGGCTCGTGACTTCTTCATCACCGAATGCCCCAAGTCGTTGGTCAGGGAGATGGCCACGGACGAGAGAGGCTATCCCCCCGAGCTATGGGGTAAGATGGCCGAGCTGGGATGGATGGGGTTGGTGTTTTCTGAGGAATACGGTGGTGGTGGAGGAACTTTTCTCGACCTGGCCGTGCTGCTGGAGGAAATGGGGCGAGCTTGCCTGCCCGGTCCCTTTTTCTCCACTGTCGTCTTGGCTGGGTTGACCATCCAAGAGGCAGGGAGTGAGCAGCAAAAGAAGGAATTTTTGCCCCAAATAGCTAAAGGGGGTTTGGTGGCTACTTTAGCTTTGACTGAGCCCAGCGCGAGATATACCCCCGAGGCCATCAGCGTGAAGGCGGGGGCTTCAGGAGAAGAATATATCATTGATGGCACCAAGCTGTTCGTCCCTGACGCTCATGTGGCTGATTATATAATATGTGTGGCTAGAACTAAGGAAAGTGTCCCAGCACGAGAAGGGATCACCTTATTTGGGGTAGATGCCAAGAGCCCAGGGTTAAGTTGCACTCCTCTTGTGACCATGGTGGGTGACAAGCAATGCGAGCTAGTCTTTGATAAGGTTCACCTTCCCAAGAAGAACATCCTCGGTGAGTTGGATCGCGGCTGGACATATATCGATAAGGTGTTGCAGCAGGCAGCCATAGCCAAGTGTGCTGAAATGGTAGGTGGTGCCCAACAGGTTTTGGAGATGACAGTAAGCTATGCAAAAGAAAGGGTACAATTTGGCCGTCCTATTGGCAGTTTCCAGGCTATCCAGCATCATTGTGCCAATATGGCCACCGATGTCGATGGCTGTAGATTTATCACCTATCAGGCAGCCTGGATGCTCTCTGAAGGATTGGCGTGCACCAGGGAAGTAGCTATGGCTAAGGCTTGGGTTAGTGATGCCTTCAGAATGGTTAGTGTCTTGGGGCAGCAAGTTCACGGTGGCGTTGGTTTTATCGAAGACCACGATATGCCGTTATATTTTAAGCGGGCTAAGGCCTGGGAGCTTGCCTTTGGTGATGCCGATTTCCATCGGGAGAAAGTAGCTCAAGAATTGGGCCTGTAAACTAACCCCAAAAAGAAAAATGGCCGAGAGATGCATCTTTTGTCGCATTGTGGCTGGTGAAGTACCTGCTAGTTTCCTCCACCAGGATGAAGAAGTCATTGCCTTCCGAGATATTGAGCCCCAGGCGCCAACGCACATACTGGTCGTGCCTAAGGCACATATACCCTCCATTGGTGAACTGGGGCAAAGTGAGCTTATCGGCCGTCTAATCCAGGTAGCTAACCAAGTGGCCCAAAAAGAAGGGATTGCCAAAGCCGGCTATCGCTTAGTGATAAACTGTGGTCGGGAGGGGGGGCAAGTTGTGCCCCATCTCCACCTTCACCTACTTGGCGGCAGGAAATTATCAGGATCTTTAGGCTAAAAAACTAATTGGAACCGTTTATCGCTATTGTTGGGCCTACCGCGGTAGGAAAGAGCAAGCTTGCCTTCCAGCTTGCCTATACCTTTGACGGTGAGATTGTCAGCGCTGATAGCCGCCAAGTTTACCGCTATATGGATATTGGCACCGCGAAGCCTAGCCCCGAGCTGCGTGCCATTGTGCCTCACCATGTTATCGATATAGTCGATCCTGACCAGCCCCTTAACCTTGCCTTCTATCAGCAGCTAGCCTGTGAGGCTATTGATGATATCCAGCGCCGGGGTAAATTAGCTATCCTGGTGGGCGGCAGCGGCCTCTATGCCTGGTCGGTGATTGAAGGATGGCAAATCCCCAATGTTCCCCCTCAGGCTGAAACTAGACGGCAATTAGAGCAGCAGGCAGCAAAAGAAGGACCCATAGCACTTTATAGACAACTTCAACGGGCTGCCCCACTGACAGCTTCGAGAATAGATCCTCATAATATACGTCGCCTGATCCGAGCCCTGGAGATTGCCCGAGCCGGCGTGCCTCACTCGGAGCTGGGGCAAAAAAAACCTCCACCTTTTCCAATTCTTGTTATTGGTCTTACCACAACTAGGGAAGAATTGTATAAAATGATCGATTCACGGGTGGATGAAATGATAAACTACGGGTTAGTGGCAGAAACGCAAAGCCTGGTGGAAAAAGGTTATGGCTTTGATCTCCCAGCTATGTCCGGCTTGGGTTATAAGCAAATTGGCTTGTATCTTCAAGGAAAGATAGATTTGCCCGCGGCTATCCAGCGAATTAAGTTTGAAACTCATCGCTTCGCTCGGCACCAATATGCTTGGTTTCGCCTCCGGGATAAGCGAATAAGCTGGTTTGATACCGAGGAGGTTATTGAAAGGTTGGTATTAGCTCACCAGAATCTGTGAGCCCGTGGTGGTCTTAGTGACCTCAATGCGCGCTGGGAAGGCATCCTTAAGCTCTTCAAGATGAGTGATTACAATCACTTTCTCAAAGTCATCCCCGATGGAGTTTATCGCCTCAACAAGTTTTCCCAGGCTGCTTTGGTCTTGAGTGCCAAAGCCCTCATCAATGATTAAAGTAGGCAAGGGGGCCCCAGCTCTCCTTGCCAACAGCTTCGATAGAGCAATGCGCAGGGCTAAATTGATGCGAAAAGCTTCCCCCCCGCTATACATCTCATAACTTCGCCTACCCAATTCATCGGAGATGTTTATATCTAAGGTTTCAATTATTTCCCCCTTCTTGCTCTCCCGTTGAGTTTCAATCCTCACCTGCATCCTGTTGTCAGTCATTCGCCCCAGCAGCGAATTTGCCTCTGCCTCAATTTCAGGCAGGGCTGATTCAATGATGAACGCCTGGATCCCCTTCCTGCCAAATGCCTCGGCCAGCTCCTGGTAGATTTCTTCCTCCCGCAAAGCCTGCTCGAGAGACTCGGCTTTTGCCTTCTTCATCCTTTCCACATAGACACAATAGTCGAGCTTTTGTTGCACCGCTCCCAACTTTCTTTGCCCCTCGGCTTGCTGATGTTGCCATAGACTGTAGGTTTGTTCCACCTCTCTCAATCTATCGGTTAGCTCGGGAAGGGCAACAACCTCTGACGAAAGGCGGATTAACTTTTGCTCATCACCTTCTAAATTGGCCTGCGTGCGGCGTAAATTTTCCTTAGCCTCGGCAAGTTTTACCCTTTCCACAGGGAGGGATCTCTCGGCTTCCTCAAGTATTCGCCATAACCCGGCATATTTCTCCAGTGAGGCTACAAGCTGCTGCAGCTGTTGGTGTCTTTGGGGAACGTATGCCAGCCTGCCCAACTGCTGCTCCACATCAAAAAGTGCTATCCGCATATCTTGGGCAAAGTCCTCCTTGGTTACCTTCCCCACAAGTTCAGCAAGGTGCCTTTTTTCCTTCTCCAACTTCTCTGCTGCCTCTTGGGCCTCGCCGATTTCTTTCTCTAGGGTTGCTGTCCTCCTTTGCCAGGCCACCTGCTTACTATTTATTTCCAGCTCTAACTGGGTGTTTTTCTCAACAAGCTGCCGATGCCCCCTTCCCTTCTGGGTTACTTCTACCTCGTTTTGCGCTTGGCTATCCAATTTGCTCTTCAATCCCAGTTTGTACTTTTGTTCAATTCGCTCTCTTCCCTCCACTCCCAATTCTGTTTCACATAACGGGCAGTTGACATCGCCTTGCCTAAGCAGAGCAAGTTTGTTCTCCAGTTCCTTTATCTCTTGGGCTAACTGGGTGTGGGCAGATTTCGACTGTTGAATATGGAAGGCTAACTCTTGAGCTTGCTGCTTGCTTCCCTCCAGCTCCTTTTCTTGTTGACCAATCTCGCTGAGCCTGGTTTGTAATTGGGCTAACTCCCCCTCAAGGCTGGCTTTCTTTTGAGACTTAGCTTCCAGCTCGTTGACTTTACTTTGCACCACTTTTTGCTCGGCGGCGAGTTCCGCTTTAGACTTCTCTATGGTCTTTTCCAAATCAGCTTTGCGCTCGGTAAGGCTGAGCAATGCTCTCAGTTTCAGATTTAACTCTTCGGCCTCTTTTTTCATCTGCTCTAGTTTGAAATAACCTTGCTCAACTTGTGAGTGTGAGCTGAGCACCTGCTCATATTCCCCCACCTTAGCCTTATGCTCAGCAACTGACGAGTGCCAGAAGTTGCTCTCTCTTTGTTCTTGCTCGCATATCTGGGCTAACTCAGCCCGCTTCTCCTGTTTGAATTCTAAGCCTCTCTTAGCATCTCGCAGGGCAATAACTTGACCCTCCCAGTGGCTAACTTGCTGAGCTAGTTCGCCGAGCGCTTTGCTTACCTCGCTGAGTTCAGCCTGATATTCTCCCCTTCGCTCAATTTCCCGCCCCATCTCCTTGATCGCACTATCGAGTTCTTTTATCCTTTGTTGCCTCTGTTTAGCCTGGTTTTTGGCCTCCTCGGCAAGCTCATCATAAACTGAAAGCCCCAAGATATTGGCTAAGACCTTCTTTCGTTCGCCAGGGGGCTTGATGGTAAACTCATCGGCGTGACCTTGGCGCAAAAAGGTGCTGTTTACGAAGGTAGGGTAATCCATGTGTAAGATATGGATAATCCTCTGCTGGGTCTCCCCAAGGCTATTGCCGCTGATTGACTGAAAGCCCTCTGAGGTGGCTAGTTGGAGTTCTAAAACCACTTGGCCGGGGTGTCCGGGTCGGGATTTGGTTCGCTTGCGCAGCACCCGATAGTGATTTGCCCCGGCAGCAAACTCAAACTCTACCTCCATCTCTTTCTGCCCCAGATGGATAAGCTCATCATCACTTTTAGCCCTAGTCTTCCCCCACAGTGCCCAGGTGATAGCATCGACTAGGGCTGATTTGCCATTGCCGTTATCGCCGCAAAGGCAAGCGAGATGAATGGCATCAAAATGCAGCGGGGATACATTATCTCGATAGCACATGAAATTGCGCATAGCGAGTTTGATGGGAATCACCTTCTACCCCCTAAATTGGCCGGGATAAACTTGATCTTAATTCTACCCAGCCACCCTGAGAAAAGCAAAGGGGGGGAATGTGTCGCTAATGTACGGACGAGCGCCTTGACCAGCGCTGCCAGATAGAGCACAGTATAATAAGTTCTGGGACAGTTCATTAACGTTTTGCAACAACATGTGGCAGCGAGATAAAATAGAAGAGTTGGATACGGATCAAGGCACCTTGACTCACAGGGTGCGGTCACTGAGCCGAAACAGGAGGTGAAACAGTGAGAAAGATAATGGCTATGGCGCTTTGTCTAAGCTTATTATGGCTGCCCGGCATGGCTTCTGCCCAAGTAGTTACCCTCGACGATAATGTGACTTTGGTTCCACAAGGAGGGGCCAGGTCATGGACCGGAAAGGTAGTAGTTGAAGACCCAGATGAAGAAACCATTTGGGAAGGGGTGATAAGCTTTAGCGATTCAACCGTTATTGACGATGATGGTGATGAGCACTATTTCTCCTTCCCCACTGCTCTGGGAGCTCTAGATGAGGCTTCTAAGGCAGGCGGCTTCACCTATGAAGTGGAGGACACAGTGCATGGATTATGGGTAGATTCGATAGCCGGGTATGAGAATTGGGGGTCGTCGGGATGGATGTATAAGGTGGATGATGAAATGCCCGCTGTCAGCGCTGATGAGTTTGAACTGGTAGATGGCATAGACAGCGAGGTAAAGTGGTACTGGGCCAGTATGTAGCAATGTTAAGATAATAGATGTTATAATATTCTTGGAAAAGGAATAACTACAGAGGTGCCCGGCGTGAGCTTGGGCTTAAATGGAAGGCAATCCGGTGCAGGTCCGGAGCGGTTCTCCTGCCACTGTAACTGATAGATAAAAATATCGGGAGCCAGGACGCCAGCCTCTTAAATTATCCCGATCGCCTTCGTGGAGAGGGGAGGGATTTAATTTTGGGTCGAATTGTAAAATCCCCTCGCCTTTAAGGTGAGGGGATTTGTTTGCTAAAGAGGGAAATGCTTAAGAAATTATCAATTTGGCTCCTTTTGGTATTAGCTTTTATACTTCTAGCTGGATGCCATTCTCCTGCGCTAGAGGGAGAGATAAACGACGATCTGGGAAGGCCAATAAATATCAGCAAAATACCCCAACGGATTGTCTCTTTATCTCCAAGCAATACCGAGATCCTCTTCGCCTTGGGTTTAGCAGATAAGGTGGTGGGAGTGACCAATTTTTGTGATTATCCACCACAGGCCAAAGGAAAGGAAAAGGTGGGAGGGTTTGCCAATCCCGATATAGAGAAGATCATCATCCTCTCCCCAGATTTGGTTTTGGTGACCGGCGTTCACCAAAATTTGATCCCCAAGTTAGCGGGGAGAGGACTTACAGTTGTTGCCTTAGCGCCAAAAACCCTTGATGATGTATTGAAGGGTATCAGTCTGGTTGGCAAGATAACCGGGACAGACAAAGAAGCCTCCAGGTTAGTCGGCGACATGAGGAATAGGATCGATAAAGTGGTAAACAAAACAGAGAATCTTCCTCAAGATGAGAAACCAAGAGTTTTTTACCTTACTTGGCATGGTCCTTTGTGGACTGTCGGCTCAGGAACCCTTGAGGATGAGCTAATTCAAAAGGCGGGGGGCATAAGCATCGCAGACGATGCTCAAGGACACTATGTAGTCGATTTTGAGTTGGTGCTGGAAAGAAACCCTCAAGTCATAATTGCCTCTACCGGTCATGGTCAAGCCGAGGATCTGCCCTATAAGTGGGTGAAGACAGAGCCAAGGCTTAAGAGCACTGAGGCTCGCAAGTCCGACCGCATATATCGAATAGATGCTGACCTCATAACCAGACCGGGGCCGAGGATAATCGAGGGTTTGGAGTGCCTGGCTTGCTTCATTCACCCTGATGTCCCCCTGCCAAAATAACGGCAAAGCCGTAGAGATGTCGACATGGCCAGAGTAGAAGCAGGCGGCATAATAAGGGTAAATAAGCTGAAGATTGACCTTCTCCGCTATCAAGTTGCGGTGGGTGGCCATCCTCTTCACCTAACTCCCAAGGAGTTTCGGCTGTTGGCTTTCTTAGCCCAGAATAAAGGCAGGACATTCACCCGGGACCAAATCATGGAAAAGGTGTGGGGGTATGACTATGAAGGTAATACCAAGACTGTGGATGTTCATATAAGATGGCTAAGAAAAAAGATTGAAGCTGACCCGGGACACCCGCGCTATATAGTTACCGTAAGGGGAATAGGTTACAGGTTCGACTAAAGTATTCGACGCAATAGCTAAGTGGCCCAATAGTAGAGGATACCGTGAATGTTTATCATATCACCTATGCACCTTCACCGGGGATTTTTTTTCTCTACTTCTGGGGCTGCAACATGGAGTGCCGCGCCTGCTTATGTAAAAAGGAGATCTACGATTGCCATCTTGAGGAAACTAAACGGGCTATCTTCGAGGAATCTAAAGAGGTTCCTCAGGCCCCCAGTCGCTTTTTGGATCTAAACGAGGTCTTAGAGATTTTAAAGGGCAGAGACATATCTCAGGTGATCTTCATGGGGGCTGAGCCTACTATTGATGCGGAGCTTCCCAAATTAGCCAAGGCCCTTCATAGGAAATTCCATAGCTATAACATCCTCCTCACTAATGGCTTAAAGCTCATCTCAACCAAGCACATAGATGAAGTAGTTTTAAGTATAAAGGCATATAAGGAGAGCCTTCATCAAGATTACACTGGAGTATCGAATAAAAGCATCTTAGAAAATTTTTCTACACTTTATCAGGAAGGAAAGAAGCTGCGGGCAGAGAGCCTCTTCATCCCCAACTATATCGATTCTCCAGAGATCGGGCGCATTGCCCAGTTTATCGCCGGAATAGATAGAAATATAGCTTATAGGATAGATGCTTATCTTCCAGTGGGGAATAATCCCTGGAGAAGGCCTACCCCGATCGAGGTTGAACAGGCTGCTCAAGTGGCCAGGAGACATCTTTTAAATGTCTCCTGCCTCAGGGGCGATGAAAGGCTTGAGTATGAAGTTAGAAGGATAGTTTAAAGATGCCACCAGATTATCCCCTCCATTGGCGAAGGAAACTCCTGGCCTTAATCGGGCTCATAGTATTGCTGGTGATAGTGGTCATATTTGCCATCACTTTAGGAAGCGCTCATATCCCCTTCACTACCACCTATCAAGTTTTGCTTTCCAAGCTTCCCTTTATCCATCTCGCCCCCACTTGGTCGGAAAACATTGAAACGATAATTCTAGATATCAGGTTACCCCGGATTATCCTTGCTGGGATGGTGGGGGCAGCTTTAGCAGTTGCCGGGGCCACTTACCAGTGTCTGTTCCGCAACCCACTTGCTGATCCCTATCTCATCGGGGTGGCCCAAGGGGCGGGGCTGGGGGCAACAATCGGGTTTCTCTTGCCTTTCAGCGGTGCTTTTGGCTTTGGCTCCATCCCCCTCTTAGCCTTCTTGGGTGCTATAAGTGCCGTAATGGTGATCTATTTTGTGGCTCGCACCGGGAAGACCTTGCCAATGACCACCCTCATCTTGGCCGGTGTGGCTTTAGGTGCTTTCCTCTGTTCCATCACTTCTTATCTTATGGTCGTGGCAGGTGAGGAACTGCATGGAATAGTTTTTTGGCTTTTGGGAGGATTTTCCTTAGCGGATTGGAATGAGGTGAAGGTTGTTTTGCCCTTAGTAGTTATCGGGACGGTAATCATCTGGCTTCATGCTCGGCCGTTAAACGTAATGATGCTTGATGAGGAGCAAGCCCAGCAATTAGGGGTCGATGTGGAGAGGGTTAAGCTTATATTAGTCCTGGCTGCTACCCTGGCTACCGCAGCAGCGGTATCATTCGCCGGGCTTATCGGCTTTGTGGGCATCCTGATTCCCCATGCAGTGAGACTTGTCCTCGGCCCAGACCATCGCTTCCTCCTCCCCTTTTCCACTGTGGCAGGAGGGATATTTCTCATCTTGGCTGATTCTCTGGCACACTCGATAATCCCACCGGGGGAGATTCCGGTAGGGGTAATCACTGCCTTCCTCGGTGCTCCTTTCTTCCTTTACCTGCTGAGGCAAAGGAAAAGGGCAATCTTCTAAAAAATGACCGGAAAAGAGATAAAGCTCAACCTGGGGTCAACGCGGAGAAGATGTACCCTAAGGAAGCCATATTTGAATAGCACGGGATATGTTACAGCTTAAGAACGTCACCTTCGCCTACGATAAGCATACGGTTTTAAGCGATATCAATTTCGTTGCTATATGGGGTGAGATCCTAGGCCTTATTGGCCCCAATGGCTCGGGGAAATCGACCTTGATTAAACTCATGAGCGATGTTTTAAAGCCTAAGTTTGGAGAAATCACCATCGAGAGTAAGAATATATCCGCCTTTAAGAAGGATGAGCTCGCTCGTCTTATAGCTGTAGTGCCACAAAATCCAAATCTCCCCCCAGCCTTTACCTCCTTTGAGGTTGTTCTCCTAGGCAGGACCCCCCACCTGGGACTTCTACGCTATGAGGGGGAGAGAGACCTTGCCATAGTTTGGAGAGCAATGGAGATGACTCAAACCCAACATCTCGCTGAGAGAAGAGTAGGAGAACTTTCTGGGGGTGAGAAGCAAAGATTAATCTTAGCTCGAGCCTTGGCCCAGGAACCCAAAATCTTTCTCCTCGATGAACCAACAGCTCATCTCGATATTAATCACCAGATAGAAGCCATGGAAATGGTAAGAGGCTTATGTTCTAAACAAAGCTTGGTCACTATCCTCGCCATGCACGATCTCAACCTAGCGGCCCAATATTCGGATCGAGTGGTACTCCTCAGCGAGGGAAGGATTTGGGCCGAGGGTTCCCCAAGGGAGGTAATCACCCGAGAGAATATAAGGGAAGTTTATAAAACTGAGGTAGACGTCTATCCTCATCCGATTAATGGTATCCCCTGCGTTCTCATCACTTCAAAAGATGGCAGGAAATTATAGTTTTTCTGCCTGTCCAAGCTTACCAAGAAGTAACCATGCCAAGGGGTAACTATAGAAGGCAATATCGGTATTAGGGGCCTCGCCAAAAATGGCCAACTGGGGCTACACTTGTCAATAAACCGAGGCGATTGTAGAATATACTAAAGCCTTGCTTTTAAGGGGAGGGGTAGATGGAGAAGGGAACCTGGAAGGTTAAGAGTGGGCTTGCCCAGATGTTAAAGGGGGGGGTGATCATGGATGTGGTTACCCCAGAGCAGGCGAAGATTGCTGAGGAGGCGGGGGCATGTGCCGTAATGACGCTGGAACGGGTTCCAGCAGATATTCGGGCAGCGGGAGGAATAGCCCGCATGGCTGACCCGAGCATAATCTTGACCATTATGAAGGTGGTGAGCATCCCGGTGATGGCCAAGTGCCGCATCGGCCACTTTGTAGAAGCACAGGTGCTAGAAGCCCTGGGGGTGGATTTCATCGATGAGTCTGAGGTACTCACCCCTGCCGATGAGAGCCACCATATCCTAAAGCATAACTTTAAGATTCCTTTTGTGTGCGGCTGTCGGGATTTGGGTGAGGCATTACGCCGTATCGCTGAAGGGGCGGCGATGATCCGTACCAAGGGAGAAGCAGGCACAGGAAATATTGTGGAAGCAGTAAGGCATATGCGGGCGGTAATGGATGGCATTCGCAAGCTTGAGAACATGCCTGAAGAGGAGCTAGTTGCTGAGGCAAAAGCGCTGGGGGCCCCCTTAGAATTGGTTGCTGAGGTACGAAGGACAGCGAAATTGCCCGTAGTCAATTTCGCCGCCGGTGGTATAGCTACCCCGGCAGATGCAGCATTAATGATGCAATTAGGTGCTGAGGGCATCTTCGTTGGCTCAGGCATCTTTAAATCTAGCGCCCCTGAGGCGCGAGCAAGAGCTATAGTTATGGCTACTACTCATTATCATGACCCCAAGATCATTGCAGAGGCATCCCAAAATTTAGGTGCTGCCATGCCCGGGCTGGATATAAAGGCGATCCCTCAAGAGGAATTGTTGGCACCCAGAGGTTGGTAAGGAGGAGACACAACAAACGATTATAGATGATTTAGACGCCCTGCTTGGTGTCTTACCCCCTCATATCTCCCACCCATTGCATCAAAGAGAGGATCTAAGTCGGCTTTTAGAGGTAGTGATGGACTTAGGGCGCCTTCCTGAGGCCCGTTTCCTCCATCAAGAGGTACCCCTCAGCTTGAGGGAGGTCAGTGGGGAAGATATTGAATATGTTGTCTCCCGCATTGGTGCCTTTGGGGGTGATAACCGCGCCGGAATTGAGCGTACCTTGCATCGCATCTCGGCTATTCGTAACCGCCAAGAGCAAATTGTCGGGCTAACCTTGAGAGTGGGCAGAGCTGTCTTTGGCACTATGAAGCTCATCGAGGATATGGTTCAATCGGGCAGGAATATTTTGCTTTTAGGGCGACCCGGTATAGGCAAGACGACGATGCTTCGTGAGGTAGCTCGTATGCTTGCCGATGATCTCAACAAGCGAGTGATAGTGGTTGATACCTCTAATGAAATCGCTGGTGATGGGGATATTCCCCATCCCGCCATAGGGAGGGCGCGCCGCATGCAAGTCCCTACTCCAGTGATGCAGCATGCAGTGATGATCGAGGCGGTGGAAAACCACATGCCGGAAGCAATTATTATCGATGAAATTGGCACCGAACTAGAGGCCCAAGCCGCTCGGACTATAGCTGAAAGGGGAGTGCAAGTGGTGGGCACCGCTCATGGAAACACCTTAGACAACCTGATACTCAACCCCACTCTTGCCGACCTTATTGGCGGCATTCAGACGGTTACCTTAGGAGACGAGGAAGCGCGGCGGCGGGGAAGTCAGAAATCGATATTGGAGCGCAAGGCACCGCCTACTTTCGGGACGGTGGTCGAGATTCAGGATTTTAACAGGGTGGTTATCCACCCTGAGATCGACCAAGTGGTGGATAATATCCTGCGGGGGTATCCTATAATGCCGGAGGTGCGCTGGCTGGATAAGGAGGGAGAGGTGCACCGGGAAAGGGCAATATCTCCTTCGCTGGCCAAACCCCCTAGTAAGCCAATAACCCAAAGGCTTCACCTTTTTGGCGTCAATCGAGCGAAATTGGAGCAAGCGGCCAAAGAGATGCAATTGCCGCTAAACATTGCCGCTGAGTTGACAGAGGCAGACATTTTGCTAACGCTAAAAAACTACTATCGCACAAAGCCACAGAAGGTGAGAGACGCTGAAGCTGCTGGCCTACCTATCTATGTTCTCAAAAGCAATACTGGCCCGGAGATAAAGCACCTTTTGCGTTCGTTATATGCTGATCGGGGAAAGGTAGAGGCACTAAAGAGGGTCCTAAAGAGACAAGAGGAGCTAGGGGCACCATCCAACTCACCGGGTGACTACACCCACCGCCTGCAACACCTAACGGCAGAGCATCACCTAGATAAACCCCAATAAATTTTAATCTTAAATCAGCGGGGCTCCCACGAAAATCGCCAGATTTTCGTGGGGTAGTTCGGCCTGAGGAGAAATACAGGGGGGGGTTTGGCGTTATTTATCGCCTTTGAGGGGGGTGAGGGAAGCGGGAAAAGTACCCAAGCCAAGGCACTTTATCGGCGATTTTTAAATGCGGATATACCGGTGATATTAACCCATGAACCTGGAGGTACTGCCTTGGGGGAAGAGGTGCGCTGTTGGCTGAAGGGGGAAGAGGAGATGAAGATTTCAGCTTGGGCTGAGCTTTTGCTCTTCGCTGCCTGCCGCTCACAGCTAGTGGCGGAGGTGCTGCGTCCCAATTTGGCCACCGGGGTGATGGTCATTTGTGATCGCTATGCCGATTCTACTATTGCTTATCAAGGCTATGGGCGAGGGATTGACTTGGATACTATCCAAACCATTAACGGAGTGGCTACCCAGGGGCTCGTCCCCGATGTGGTTATTCTGGTGGATGTTCCTGTGGAAATAGGGCTTGCCCGGCGCAAGACGGCAAAGTTGGATCGCTTCGAGAAAGAGGGGGTCTCCTTTCACCACCGGGTGCGACAAGGTTATCTCCAGTTGGCGGCTGCCGCCCCACAACGCTGGCTGGTAGTGGATGCTCTCCTCTCCGAGGCGGAAATAGAGCAGGCTGTCTGGGAAAAAGTAGCCCAGCTACTTGAGTGATGACCAGGGGGAGGCGCTGGGAAACCTGGCTTTATTCCTCAAGGACATAACCTTAACCCGGGAACAAACCCTATAGAGTAAGCTTATAAGAAGTGTTAGGATTTACATAGAGGGGGAATCTGGGGAGAATGCCAAACAAACCCAGTAGCATAGACTACCTCATGAGGAACAGCATCTCCCCAGATTTCTACGGGACAAAAGTCAAAAGGGAGACGTACCATAGAGTACCACTATAGGGACACTTAACCCGTAGCCCTCTCAAATTGTAACAGGAATGGAGGTAAATTTCTATGGGGCGAATCTATGTAGGGATCGATTGGGCCGATGATCATCACGATGTCTACGTCACAGATGACAGTGCCACAGAACTGGAGAGCTTCACTGTCTCTCATTCTCACGCTGGGATGGAAGAGCTAAAGAAGCGCCTGGGGAAGCACTCAAATGATCCAAGGGACATCCTGATTGCTGTAGAATGTCACCAAGGGCTGTTACTCTTTAGCCTGTTGGACGCAGGATACCAGGTCTACCCGATTAATCCGAAGGCAGTGGACCGCTATCGTGACAGGTATCGCATGAGCGCCAGCAAATCTGACCCTATGGATGCCATGGTACTGGCCAACATCCTGCGCACTGATCTCCACCTGCATAAGCCCATCACTGAGCAAGTAGCAGCCGACGCAGAGCTCAAGCAACTTACCAGAGCGCATAAGTCTCTGGTGCAACACAAGGTGCAATTGGCTAACCAATTGATCTCGGAGCTTAAGAACTATTACCCTGTGGTGATACAATTATTCTCTCAGGTAGATCAGGAGATTACCTTGGCTTTCCTGGAGTGCTATCCTACACCGCAAGAGTCAGCAGCGGCCTCTGTGGATGAACTAGAGGGCTTTTTCCGAAACCACCGATATACTCATCCCCAAAGGGTCCAGGGCATATATGAGTGCCTACAGAAGCCATCTCTGAAGGCTCCCCAAGGGCTGGAGGAGGCACACCGGACAATAGTAATGAGCTTCATACCAGTGCTGCGCTCACTGATGGCCGAAATTAGAAGGCTAGAGGAGAAGATAGAGGTAGTGTTTGAGCAGACTCCTGCCTACAAGATATTCCTCACTCTACCAGCTGGGCAGATAACCAAAGCAAGACTGAATGGTGAGTTGGGGAGTAATGCCTCT
>DEIJ01000037.1 GCA_002352365.1 Dehalococcoidia bacterium UBA2777
ACCTTCCCATGTGCTGCCGCCAGGGAATATCCAAGGAGGCTTAGTTAGGATTGCAGGACTTGAACCTCTTGTGCGCTATGATCCCCCGAGGCACCTCTGCTCTCGTATCGTACCAGACCATGTCTATCTCAATCCCATCGACACCACCATGCTCGTTTATGAACTTGGCGGCATCAATGGCTCCTTGACTAATAGGCACACCGAAGGTAGCCAGCGGCCCGGTGAAAACGGCCCGCCACCCTATCTTTATAACCTCCTCAGTTGCCTTAGCGGGGACTACTGAGCCCAGTAGTAACGCTCCTGCTAAAAAGATTGCCATGGCCACCAAGCCCAACCTTTTACCCTGTTTCAAGAGCTTTTTCATTCTCCCTCCTTCCATTGTTTTCCCTCACCCGCATCAAAGTAGGCCTTATCCACACCCTGGCGCTGAGCCAGGACATAGCGCCTCCTACTTGACAGAGAGCCTCCTCAGCCTTTCATACTGCTCAGGGGTGGGGTAGTAAATCGATTGCTTGAGTGGCCTGCTCTTGCTGGTGTCATAATAACACTGTAATCTTGCCATTGTAAAAGCTGCAGATGAGGCTTTATCAGATAAATTTCCTGGCGTCAAGAGCTGGCGCAAGGCCAACAAAAAACATTGCCCTCGCTGCTACTTAATTATGTCTGGGTGCTAGGTCCGAGAAGACAACTTTTGCGGGCCGAGGCCTTTAATACTGCCCCTGGCCAGTGAGCATCAACCCCCCTGTAAGTCCCTCAGCCGGTAACATGTGCTGTAACACTCATTCGAGCCTGGAGGTCTTTTCCCCGTAGCTGCTGGTTGCCCCTTTTCCCCATTTGCCCTCTCTGTCAGACACCTTTTTGAGAGCCATACCTGACAGGATGTACTGTGCAACATAGGATATGCAAGGTAGGTAAGCCTGTGACCGTCCCGCGCTGGCTGATTATTGACTGCCTGCTAGCTGACCACCAGGGTGGGTGGTAGGATAAAGCACCTAAGCTAACCTCTCTGCCTCAAGCCAACTCATCCTCAAGTTGACTTCCACTCCCTTCCCCCTCCGCCTTCCCTTTTCGTATAGCTTTTTTGGCGAAAGGTTTACTATATCATGAACATGAAGCCAGCAAATGCCCCGATTGCGCCTCCTATCACTTCACCTACCCCAGCAGCAAATATGGTAATGGTAATGGTAATGGTGACGGTAGCTGCAGAACCAGTAAGGGGTAAAAAGAGAGCCCGATTACGACTCCCATCAGTCCAAGCATCCACATAGCCAACATGGTCACTGCAGAGCCTATAAAAAATGGGAAGGGAAACGGAACAGGGCAGGGTATAAGCAGAGCACCGAAAAGCGCCCCCAATATCGCCCCTGTTATCATCCTTCACACCTCCTCTCTATTTAAGATTCTTTCGCCCCTAAGGGTTACCTCACTTGAAGTATAGCACTGGAGGTTAAGATGGGGAAATAGATAATCCTGAAACAGGAGACATATCCGCCCCCATTGCAACTATTCTCAGCTCATGCCTCCCCAGGTTTGACAATTGCCTCGCATTACCCTTGATTACCTTCGAGTGCTCCTGATTACGCTATTACGCTTGATTGCAAAAACCCTTCGATGAAGGGCGAGTGAGCGTAGCGAGACCGTGCTGCGACGGTTGTTGGGGATCGTTCCCCAATGCTGACAGGCTTGTTCAAGGGAGTGCTCCAGTTTGGGTGTTGGTTCGTTTGCTGAGATTTGCCCTTTCACTTCACGTCACAGCTCTTCCATTGGGTTCAATTCAGGACATGCAGTTGGCAGCCATCGTGGTTCTACTCCCGATTCCTTCTATGTCGCTCAATTGACACTGCTCCGTTTCCGATAATTGAAGGATTGCCATCTGTGTCCCCTCCTTAAAGGGAGGTATAGCACAGAAGCTTCCTCCGAAAAGTTATGTCCAGCGACTTAGTTCCATTTACCTGCCTGCATGAAGGCCTTTTACTGCTCTGGCTTTACTATCTTCTCTAACTCGCTTTCAGCTACCCTTAGTCTTCCATCGGGAAGCCTAACCGCCTTTATCTTCCCGGCCTTAATCCAGCGGTAGATGGTAAGCTTCCTGAGGCTTAATATCTCTGCTGCCTCACTGGGCTTCAATAACTTCTCCATAAAATATCTCCTGTTGCAGACATTGTAGCATAATAGATAATAATAAGAGAAAGAAAGCTATTAACATCAAAGGTAAACGGTGCTAGGCTGACTGTGAGAGTAACAAAGAGGAGGTAGAAGAAGATGAAAGGAAATCTTTACGGCAATTAGCTAAGGAGCTTGGTGTCAACACAAGCTACTTATCGCAAGTTAACCATGGTAAGTGTCCAGCATCGGATAGACTTGTTAATGCTCTTAACAACTACAGTCTGGCTGTTAAGCAAAGTGTTAAGCAAGACGCCTTTGACATCCCTCAGGCTAATAGCTATAATCTTGGTGCATTGGGGAATCGTCTAGTGGTAGGACAGCGGACTCTGGATCCGCAGGGCTAGGTTCGAATCCTAGTTCCCCAGCCAAGTTGGAAGCATTATGCGTCAAGCATACCAACGCGCGATAGTTATAGTCGTGGACTAGTTGCGTCCTGATTACATTCGGGCTGATCTAACTCTCAATCTCTTTAGCATATTCAACGGATGTTCCACTGGAAGGACGTTGTGCTCTGAATCTGAACCGC
>DEIJ01000122.1 GCA_002352365.1 Dehalococcoidia bacterium UBA2777
TAGCTCCAGTAGTGAAGAAGCTAGCTGAGAGGTATGATGGTAGAGCAAGCTTTGTCAAGGTAAATGTAGATAGAAACCCTCAGCTTGCCGCTACATACAGTATGGTGGGTATTCCTACCCTATTTCGTTAAGCCCTTTTGATTTATACTTTAATAAGGAGGAGAAAATGCCTGGTGGATATATGGGGAAAATCCTTTTTGTGGACCTTTCGAAGGGAGAGATAAAGGAGGAGGCGCTGGAGGAAAAGCTTTGTCGCGATTTCATCGGTGGCTATGGTATTGGGGCGAGGATTATCTACACCCGGCAGAGGGGTGGGGCCGACCCCTTAGGTCCAGAGAATATCCTTGGTTTTGCCACTGGCCCCCTAACAGGTGTACCCGGCTTCTTCGGCTCTAGGTATGTGGTGATGGGCAAATCACCACTTACTGGAACTTGGGGGGATGCCAACTCTGGGGGAGGGTTTGGCCCCTATCTCAAGTTTGCTGGCTATGATGCCATCTTCTTTACCGGCATATCACCCAAGCCGGTATACCTTTCGATCAAGGATGGAAAGGCTGAGCTGAGGGATGCCGCCCATCTCTGGGGGAGGGATACTAATGAGACCGAGGACCTGCTTAAGTCTGAACTGGGCGAAGAGGTTCGTGTTGCCTGCATCGGCCCCGCTGGGGAGAAGCTCTACCTGATCTCATGTATCATACATGATAAAGGGAGGGCAGCAGGCAGATCAGGCTTGGGGGCAGTGATGGGCTCCAAGAAGCTGAAGGCGGTAGCAGTGATCGGGGCAAAGGAGATTCCTCTGCATGATAAGGAAAAGGCTGCTAAGGTGAGTGAAGAATATCGCGAAAAGGTGACAGGGATGTTTGTCGGCCTTCTCAAGCAATTTGGTACTGCCGGCTCAACTGCCCTATCTGCTCATAGCGGCGACTCACCGGTGAGAAACTGGGGTGGTGTTGGTATCCTCGACTTTCCCAATGCCACAGCGATCAGCGATCAGAATGTACTAAATTTAGTGGATGAAAAGTATGGTTGTTGGGAATGTCCTATCTCCTGTGGGGCACTTATGAGAGCAGGGAAGGAATATCAATATGAGGCAGGGGTACATAGACCCGAGTATGAAACACTGTGTGCTTTTGGAACTTTGTGCCTCAACGATAACCTGGAGTCAATAATCAAGGCAAATGATATCTGTAACCGCTATGGCCTGGATACCATCTCTACAGGTGCTACCATCGCCTTCGCTATCGAATGCTACGAAAATGGGCTCATTACTGAAAAGGATACTGAGGGCATTGAGCTTAGCTGGGCGGATCATGAGGCTATTGTTGCCATAACGGAAAAGCTAGCTAAGCGAGAGGGTTTCGGCAGCATCCTCGCTGATGGGGTGAAAATAGCCGCTGAGCGGATCGGCAAAGGGGCAGATAAATATGCCATCCATGTTCATGGCCAGGAGTTGCCAATGCATGATCCCAGGTTTGCCCCCAGCTTTGCTGGTACCTATCAATCTGATCCCACCCCGGCTCGGCATACTCAGGGAGGCCTTGCCTTCGTTGAAATGGGCTTGCTGCCTCCTGGCATAGAGCTTCCCCCCTTGGACAAGTATAGCTATTCCGGCAAGGGACAACTTGAGGCTATGTTTAAGAATAATCTTCACCTACTTAATGCCACTGGGATGTGCTTCTTCGGCTCCATGGCCCTGCCCCCCGATGCCCTCCCCACTTTCCTTTCAGTTGTCACTGGTTGGGAGCTTTCCCAGCTAGATATGCTGACCATCGGTGAAAGAATAGCCACTATCCGTCAGGCATTCAACGTTCGCGAAGGGCTGAAGCCGAGCAACTTTAAATTGCGGGGCAGACCCATAGGTGCCCCTCCTCTTGAGGAAGGGCCAGTGGCTAAGGTGACAGTAGATGCAGATACATTGCGTGCAGAGTACTTTAAGGCTATGGACTGGGACCCCGAGACCGGCAAGCCCAGTAAAAAGAAGCTAGAGGAATTGGGGCTGGATGATATAGCTCGGGAGCTGTGGCCATAAGCTAGTGCCGTTACAAGTTGATATGCCTTAATCCTATAGTTTCTTATGTATTATTACACAATAGATTAAAAGAGCAGCCTTTATAATTTAAACCTTGACGACGTGGTGATAGGGGAATGAGAGATTGTTCATAGGATTTAATGGGTGTTGACACGCGGATGAGGCTTAAGGTAGCATGCAGCAAACTCTATTAATAATGGAGGTGAAAAATCATGAAAAAGGAAAAGTTTGCTGTTGATCCTGTAACTGAAGAATTGAGGAAGAGAGCAAGAGAAATGGGGATCAGAACTGTTTGGGATAGGTACAGGGAGAACTATGCTCGGTCCAAGGATGCCCCACTCCAGGCGACCTGCATGACCTGCCAGCAGGGTCCTTGTGTAGATGTGAAAACGGAGGGCGTTTGTGGGATGAAAAAGGACATCATTGTTTCAAAGAACCTGGTTTCAGAGACCACTATTGGGACATCTGCGCATGTAGGACATGGAAGGAGGGTTGCAAACATCCTGAGAGGAGTGGGAGAGGGAACAGTAACTGCCTATTCAATTAAAGAGCCTGAGAAGCTTGACAGGATTTACAGAGGTTTTGGATTGAGTGGAGCCAATACAGATAAGAAAAAAGCGGTTGAGCTCGCAAATGTCATTTTGGATGATATCTCAAAACTAACGGGTGCACCAAGAATGTTAGTTTATAGAGCGCTGGAGGAGAGGAGAAAGCTCTGGGAAGAAAAAGGCATTCTCATTAATGGTGGCTGTCCAGAGATTATGGAGGCTCAGAATAGAATTGCAATGGGAATGGATGCTGATATGGAAAACTTACTTTTGGGAGCATGTCGATTAGGTCTTGTAGACGCATACTGTGGAATGTATCCAGCTACCACAATCCATGACATACTCCTTGGCATTCCAAATGTAATACAGATAAAAACAGGTTTGACTGTCATAGAGGCGGATAAGATTAATTTAATCGTTCACGGACATATTCCAGCACTGCCTGATGCAATTGTTAGAGCTGCTGAAGAGTATAATGCAGATTCCAAGAATAGTCCGAAGGTTAACGTAGTTGGGATGTGTTGTACTGGCATGGAAGTATTAATGCGAAGAGGTGTTAATTACGCTGGAGATATACTCCAGCAGGAGCTTGCAATAGCAACAGGAGCGATTGAGTTGGTGGTAGCAGATATCCAATGCACTCAGCCAGCCATAGTGGACGCTGCCAGTCATTTCCATACCAAGGTCATTACAACCGATCCTATGTCGAAAATTGAGGGAGCAACACACATTGAGTTTGATGCTGAAAAAGCGGATCAGATTGGCAAAGAGCTTGTAGAGATGGCGGTTGATAACTATGCTAACAGAGATCAGACAAAAGCTTATATTCCAAAATATGAGCCACATGACATGCTTGGCGGATTTTCAACCGAACAGCTCGTCGCAGCTTTAGGCAAGGTAAAGCCCGAAGATCCTGTGGGAGTTCTTGTGGATCAGATAAAGAATGGAAACATTCGTGGAGTTGCGGCCGTGATTGGATGTGTTACACCAAGAGATGAATACGGATACAGAACTGTGGAATTGGTTAGAGAACTTATCAGAAACAATGTCTTGGTTATCTTCACTGGATGCGTTGCCACTGTGGCTTCTTATCATGACCTTTTGAAGCCTGATCCTATGTATCCAGGGGTTGGCGAGAATTTGGCAAAGGTTATGGATGTAATAGCAAAGGCAAATGGCCTTGAGGCTCTTCCACCCTGTATTTTTATGGGAGCGTGCGTTGATAACTCCAGAATAGAAGAGGTGCTTAATGCGGTCGCAGATTACCTTAAAGTCAGGATCGATCAGCTTCCCGTAGTGGCTTCTGCTCCAGAATACATCGCAGAAAAGGCAATACCCATAGGCTTTTGGGCAGTTTCCTTAGGAATTTTCACCCATTTGGGGGATCAGCCCAATGTGGCAGCCAGTGATAGGGTGGTCAAATGGCTAACCGAAGACGTTGAGAAGATATTTGGCGGGAAGTTCTATGTTGAAGCTGATCCACACGCAGCAGCTGGAAAGATGATAGAAGTCATCGAAGAGAAGCGCAAAGCCTTAGGGATATGAAAGACGCTACATTCTTCACTTCAGCGATAGTCAGCGGATGAGAGGTTCTCTTAAACGAGATGTGAGAAGATGGGCTCGGTGACCTTAACTATTGATGGACAAGCCACTGAGGCAGAAGAAGGCGCTACCATACTGGAGGCAGCACAGCAAGCGGGGATCTACATCCCCGCCCTTTGTTACCACCCTGATCTGAAGCCACTGGCAGAATCGAGACTTGATCTAGCTTGTCGCCTTTGTATTGTACAGCTCGAAGGCCTTAAAGATCTTTCCCTTTCTTGCATCACTCCTGTTGCTCAAGGCATGAAGGTATACACTGAAACTTCACGGATTCAGGAGTTGCGACGTGAGAAGTTGAAGTCCATTCTATTGCAGCATCCTCACGCCTGCTTTACTTGCGATAGGGTAGAGCGCTGCAGGCCTTCTGATATATGTATACTTAACGTCTCGGTGGCCGAGCGCTGTGTTGCCTGCCCTAAAAATGGGCGCTGTGAGCTGCAAAAGGTGGTTCAATATATAGGGCTCGATGAATCTCCTATCCCTTATACCCCAAAAGGCTTGCCTAAAATTAAGGGTGAACCTCTTTTTGACCGAGATTATAACCTTTGTATTCTGTGCGGCAGGTGTGTTCAAATTTGCCGGGATGTGCTGGGTGTAGGGGCCATCGGCTTTATCTCTCAGGATGGGCGAGTTCTTGTTGGCCCCACCTCCGGCGACTCATATAAAGACTCAGGATGCAAATTCTGTGGTGCTTGTGTTGAGGTTTGCCCTACAGCAGCACTCATGGATCAAGGAGAAAGATGGACCCCTTTCCCCGACAGGGAGGCTGCTCTTGTGCCCTGTAGCCATGCATGCCCGGCAGGGATAGATGTTCCCCGCTATACCCACCTTATTTCTGAAGGGGAATTCGCCGCGGCAGCAGCCGTAATCAGAGAAAAGGTTCCTTTCCCCGGGGTTCTTGGCCGCGTCTGTTTCCATCCTTGCGAGGACAGATGTCGCCGTGGTGAGTTAAACCAGCCTGTGGCTATAAAGGCATTGAAGCGTTTTGCTGCAGAATACGATAATAGGAAGTGGAAGCAAAGTTCCAAGATTGCCCCACCTACAGGAAAGCGAGTGGCTATCGTGGGCTCAGGTCCTGCAGGTCTTACTGCGGCATATTATCTGGCTAAGATGGGGCATTCAGTCACCGTTTTTGAGGCGCTTCCTCAGCCGGGAGGGATGATGCGGGTGGGCATTCCTGCCTACCGCTTGCCCCGGGAGACCCTTAACGCCGAGATAGAGGAGATACAAAATGTGGGAGTCGCCATAAAAACAAATACCAGGATAAACTCTCTGGAGGAGCTTTTCGAGCAAGGCTATCATGCCGTTTTCCTCGCCCTTGGAGCACATCAGGATGCCAAGATGGAGGTGGAGGGTGAGAATAGCGCCACAGTTAAGGGATGTGTTTCTTTCCTAAGAGAGGTAAATCTAGGCAACGATGTAAAGTTAGGAGATAAGGTGGCGGTTATCGGGGGTGGCAATGCCGCTATAGATGCTTCACGCGTCGCCCTGAGACTTGGTGCTAAACAGGTTACCATCTTCTACCGCCGCAGCAGAAAAGAGATACCGGCAAGCTCGGAAGAAGTAGAGGAGGCACTTCAAGAAGGAGTGAATATTGTCTTTCTTACTGCCCCCTCCAAGATATCTGAGGAAAATGGTAAGATGAGGGTAGAATGCACTCGTATGAAACTGGGTAGGCCTGATGCCTCGGGAAGAAGACGCCCTGAACCAATTATGGGTAGTGAATTGAGCATGTGCTCTGACAGTGTAATTGCCGCTATTGGTCAGATGCCGCTGCTTCCTCAAGGGTTTGGATTGCGGGCAAGAGAAGATAATACCCTTCAAGTTGATCCTGAGACTCTGGCTACCAGTAGAGAAGGAGTCTTTGCTGGCGGTGACGTGGTAAGTGGGCCCTCATCAGTCATCGAGGCTATTACCATGGGAAGACAAGCGGCGAGTTCCATAGATAAGTATCTAGGCAGCAGCGGAATGATAGAAGAAACTTTAGCCCCAGCTAAGCAGCCCAATCCATGGCTGGGACATGATGACGGCTTTGCATATTGGCAGCGTGTTGAGGTGCCTTGTTTATCCTTGGAGCAGCGAGAGCATAGTTTTGCTGAGGTAAAACTTGGCATAGACCCCGAGGCGGCAATCAAAGAGGCGAAGCGCTGCCTGAGATGTAACCTTAGGTTAGGAATCTCAACAGTGAGATCACCACCACTGGAGGCTGAGAAATAAGCGTAGAAGGTCTCTGCGGTGTGGAGCGAATAGCGTAGCTCAGCATTCGCCCCAGGGAATACTATAAAGAGGGGGGGGAATGGAACAGAAAAAATACTGGGATCCAGAGATTGAGACAGCACCTCGGGAAAAGATCAGGCAAATTCAACTGGAGAAAATAAAGAAATTAGTAGACAGGGTGTACAAGGATACCAATTTTTACAAAAGAAGGCTCGATGCAGCCGGCATAAAGCCAGAGGATATTCGAACCTTGGAGGATTTCCAAAAAATACCACCAACCCGATATTTAGAGGATTTTGTGGCCACTCCAGTAGGGGAAAAGGTGGCTGTCCCCATGGAAAAGGTGGTTAATATTATCAGCACCTCAGGAACTCTATCCGGCTCCCCTCAGCCGGTGATGATTTCCGACGCTGACATTGAAGTTTGGACTGATAGCTTTGCTCGCTTCGCTGTAATGTATGGAATCAAAAAGGGGGATATCTTCCAGATGCTATTTCCCTTTCCTGCAATTTGGCGTGGCTTCACCAGAGCAGGCGCAACTTTAGTGCCATTCACTGCTCAAACCTTCCTCATGGATAATGCCATAAAGCTAATGAATAATGTCAGACCTAGCGGCATTCTAGCTGCCCCTGCTTTGTTTTTGATGATGGATAGAAGGGCTGCAGAACTGGGCATAGACATGAAAAAAATCGGCATCCGTACCGTAATCCTCGGCGGCGAATCTTGGTCCAATACTTACCGTGAAAAGATGGAGAGGGAATGGGGGGCCAAGTTCTACGATGTCTACGGGCTGGTGGAAATCGGCCATCCATTCGGGGAGTGTTTCGAGCAAAGTGGAATGCATTGCTGGGAGGATCTGTTCTTCACTGAGATAGTCGATCCAGAAACGGAAAAGGTCCTCGGGCCAGGGGAGCCAGGAGAGATTATACTAACCTCATTGTGGCGGGACGCAATGCCTCTACTTCGTTATCGAACTGGAGATGTGGCCCAGTGGCTGGAGGACAAACCTTGTGGTTGTGGCCGAACCCTGGCCAAAATCTCACGCATCAAGGGAAGAACAGGGCACATGGTTAAGGCAGGGGGGGCCAAGATATTCCCCGTTGATGTTGAGGAGGTTATCCAAAAATTTCCTGAACTAACCGGAGAGTATCAAATAGTATTGACCAAGCCGGGGATACAAGATATGCTGGAGGTCAAGGCTGAGTATCGCCCTGAGGTCACCGAGCTGGAAACCCTGAAGAAAAAACTAGCCGATGGACTTGAGGAGGCCACCAAGGTGAAGAGCAAGGTCGAGACGGTTCCTTATGGAACACTCGCTCCTGCCGGGGGATGGAAAGCTCAGCGAATAGTGAAAACTTATTAAATAGGAGGTTCGAACATGGCAAAATCGGTAAAATGGTTAAGCCACGCGGGATTCATCATCACCTCGCCTGAGGGTAAAGTGGTAATCATTGATCCCTGGATTGAGGGCAATCCCCTATCCCCCATCAAGCTAGATGATATCAAGGCAGCCGATATAGTTCTGGTGAGCCACGACCATTTTGATCATGTAGGCAATGCAGTAGATATCGCCAAAAAAACTGGGGCGATTGTTGTTGCTCCTCCAGAAACGGTGGCTAGATTTCAGACCGAGCTGGGATTACCTGCTGAGAATGTGGTTTACAGCATGGGCATGAATATTGGGGGCAGCACCGATATAAAAGGAATAAAAGTGACTATGACCCAAGCCTTCCATTCCACACAAACTGCTTCTTGCACCGGATACATCATAAAGCTAGAAGATGGGACTACTATCTATCATGCCGGGGATACTGGCATCTTTGAAAGCATGAGGCTATTGGGTGAGCTTTATCCCCTAGATCTGGCTTTACTGCCTATCGGCTCTATTTTTACCATGGATCCCTATCAAGCAGCCAAGGCGCTGACATTGCTTAGGCCCAAGAGAGCAATGCCAATGCATTATCGAACCTTCCCCATCCTAGAGCAAAGCGCTGATAACTTCGTCACCTTGGCCAAAAAGGAAGCACCGGGGGTAGAAATCATTGTTCTTGAGCCGGGGCAGGAATACTCCTTTTAAACTATAGTATCTGGCAAAAATCTGGGCACAAATCCCTCTCCCTTGAAGGGGGAGGCTAGGTGAAGATGCAGCCCACCCTCATAAAAGGGGTTAATTTCTATCTTGCCTTTACTCTAACGATGGATGAAAATAAGAGCGTCATTGTTGTGGTTTTCGCCTTATTAGATGAAGGGTTTCTGCTTCTGCCACTACTTCATCCCTTTGGTTTTTACATATCTCTTTATGGATAAGTAAGCCTCTTTCAGGATTTTTGGTCTCCCGTTTCTCAGTGACTTCCATCTCTACTCTTATGGTATCTCCAGCTCTCAGTGGATTTCTAAATTTTATGTTATTAATACCAACCAAGAGACCATCTTCCATCTCACCGAAAATGGCTCCTCCCGACATCTCTATTAATCCGCCCATCATAAGCAATGTTAATCGTCCCGGTGCCACTCGCCCTTGGAAAACTGTTGTCTTGGCGTATTCCTCATCTATCATGAAGGGGGCACAATATCCAGCCAGACCCTCAAGAATGGCCAGCGCTCCCTCAGTTATGGTCCTTGCTTGGGTGGTATGCTTTTCCCCCAGGTTAAAATCCTCAAGATATTTGATCATCTCGTAACTGCCTCCTTTCCTCTTTACCGGGGAATAAGGGTTTACCCTCGGGTTTTTCGCTTTATTAGATGGGTCCCTTCTACCTCGGCAACCACTTCACCCCGTTGGTTCTTGCATATCTCTTTATGGATGAGCAGCCCTCTTTCCGGGTTTTTAGTCTCCCTCATATCGGTGATCTCCATCTCCACCCGTATAGTGTCCCCCGCCCGCAGGGGACTTCTGAATCTGATGTTATTGAGGCCCATTAAGGCGATGACAGTCTCCAGATCAAAAATGTCCGACATCTCTACCAAGCCACCCATCAAAAACGCCACCGCTCGCCCCGGCGCGATTCTCCCCCCCAGTGGCGTTGCCTTAGCAAATTCCTCATCGATCATAAACGGGGCACAATATCCACCCAGGCCTTCAATGATAGCAAGTGCCCCCTCACTCACCGTTCTTCCTGGAGTGGTGAATCTATCTCCTATTTTGTAATCCTCAAAGTATCTTGCCATAAATAACCCCCCTTTCTTTACCGGCCATAGCAAACTACCCCTCCCCTAGTTATAGTTAACCGCAAAATTCCCTATACTTCTCCCCCCTGGCGGGGGGAGTTAGCGGGAGGGGGAATTTACCCCACCTAACCTCTCCCTTCAAGGGAGAGGAATCCTATGCAAAGTTATGCACAAGAACACAACCACAAAGCAACTGCAAGTTGGCCCCGAAACCTTGACTTTGAGAACCCCTCTCTTTGGGTTTATTTAGGAGGTAGCTCCTCCGAGCTCTTCCCTTGCGAGCCCGCTCTACCGAGGAAGGGAGCAATTATATCGAGAGGTAAGGGGAAGATCACCGTATTGGTTCTCTCGGTAGCAATCTCAGTCAATGTCCCCAGATAACGAAGCTGCAGAGCAGTAGGCTGGGTAGAGATAATTTGAGCCGCTTGGGCTAGCTTCTCCGCCGCCTGATACTCACCCTCAGCGTGAACAATCTTAGCCCGTCTGTCTCGCTCTGCCTCAGCTTGGGCAGCCATGGCCCGTTGCATTGTTTGGGGTAGCTCCACATTCTTAATCTCCACGTTGCTTACCTTCACCCCCCAGGGATCGGTGGCCTCATCGATAATTTGCTGCAGGGTGCGGTTGATCCTATCCCGCTGAGACAATAGCTCATCCAGCTCCGATTGCCCCAGCACACTGCGCAGGGTGGTCTGAGCAATAAGAGAGGTTGCCCGAATATGTTTTTCTACTTTAAGCACAGCATATTCTGGGTTCATTACCCTAAAATATACCACCGCATCTACCTTGACGGTAACATTATCTCGGGTAATCACCTCTTGAGCGGGGACATCCATGGTGATAATTCGCAGATCCATCCTCTGCATTGTCTCAATATAGGGGATGAGGAAAACAATCCCTGGCCCTCTAAGCCCAATAAATCTCCCCAGGCGGAGTATTACCCCCCGTTCCCACTCGGGGACAATTTTTATCGCTGCGGGCAGTATTATAAGCAGCACTATGACTACAACAGCAGTAGTAACCCATGGCATCTCTTTTACCTCCTAATTAGATTTTCTGGTCACCCACAATTTCAACCCATCGACCTTGGTTACAATTACCTCCTCTCCCGGCTCGATTTTACCACTTCCGGCAGTAGCTTTCCAGCGCTCCCCTTCAACAAACACAATCCCTGAGGGGTCAAGTTCGGTTTGCACCACTGCCACCTTACCCATTAGACCCTCTTGCCCGGTAACTGCCTGACGACGCTGCCCGCGAATGACAGCGGTAATAATGAGGGCAAAGATGCCGGTAACAAAAACCACCATAGTGGCAATAAGCCACCAGTCCACCCCAAACGGTGTACCACTAAATAAAATTAGCGAGCCTAAAGTTAATGAGGCAGCACCTCCAGCGGTGAGTAAGCCAAAGGTGGGGGTAAAGACTTCGGCGATAAACAAAACCAGGGCAAGCACAATCAGTAATATCCCCGCCAGATTTGCCTCTAGCATATCCAGAGAGTATATGGCCAGAAGAAGACAAATAGCCCCCACTACACCAGGGAGAATAAGCCCTGGGTTCCCCAATTCTATCATAATGCCCAGCATAGCCAGGCTTAAAAGAATATAAGCGATATTAGGGTGGCTGATCCCCAGGAGGAAGCGCTCGATGGCGCTCAGCTCAATATAGTTAATAGCAGCGTTCTTAGTATTAAGCGGCACCACCCGGCCATCGGCTAACTTTACCTCTCCTATCTCCTCCTCAAGCTTAGTGCAAAGTTGCTCTAGGTTATCAGCATAAAGATCGATAAGGTTGAGCTCCAGCGCCTCTTGAGCGGTGTATGAGGCTGCCTCCCGCACTGTCTTCTCTGCTGCCTCAATATTACGGCCACGCATTTCAGCAATGCTTCTAATCCAAGCGGCGGCGTCTTCAGTTATCTTCTTCTCCATAGTTTCAGATATTTCTTCCCCGCCACCAGGTACTGGGTGGGCAGCGCCAATACGGCTGCCCGGTGCCATAGCCGCCACATGGGCGGCTATAGTGATAAATGTCCCCGCTGACCCCGCCCAGGGGGAAACATATACCACTACCGGAACCTTGGCAGCTAATATTCGGTTTACAATCTCCTCTGTCGAGGAAAGCAAGCCACCTGGCGTGTCTAACTCAATAATACAAGCTGCGGCATTATGTTGCTCGGCATAAGTGATGCCTCTGTTGATATAATCGGCAAGCACTGGATTGACCACCCCCTTGACCCTAACCACATCAACCTGGGGGGCATATGCCTCAGCTCCTCTTAGAGTTAATAGCAGGAATAGAAACAAAAAAAGGATACGCCTCACTCTTTCTCCCTTGATTAGATTATAATTTGCTGGCGCTGTTATTGCAATTTAAACATTTTCCTGGGTATATCTGGGAACTCCCTCTTGGAGGCTGTTTAGAAATCAGCTTTGAAGAGTTGGCGATCTTGGGCAAAAAGGTATCTTGCGGTAGGCTGCTGAATCTGACCTCACCTCCCACAGCCCCAGCGGTAGCATTTCATAGGCTTCATCCACCACCGCTTTATGTCTTTGGGGGCAGGTACATTCCCATCACCAAACTCATCAGCCAGTAGTAATCCTGTCTCTGCCCAGCCGACCTCCATAGGCTGGGAAGCCCGATATCCTTGATAACAGAACCGGGCATTTGTCTTGGCTGTCTCCACTAGTTGAGCAGCAACATCCCGGGCAACCTGCCACCCTGGGCTAAGCCCTTCTACCTGGGTCCATACCACCTGTTGCCCCTCCCCCCCGGGTGAAAATTTACCACAATCTAGATAGCTTCGCCCTTAGAGGGATACTCACGGACGAAGGTGGCTTGACAAAGTATGTTGACAGGGGTAAAATCCATAATTCGATTAGGGTTTGGCGGGAACTAAACTAGCCAGCTATTCAGGGAGACGGCTTAACAAGCTTATGGAAGGAAATCAATGGCGGCGGAGGCCTGGCGACAGGGTTATCCGCCGACGTCGTATTAGACGCTATCGCTTGAGGCGAGTATTAGGTGTCCCTGCTCTTTTCAGTGCTGGCTATGGTAATGTCGGCTCGTCTATTTACTACGCTTTAGGTCTAGTTGCCTTGGTAGCTTTAGGCGCTACCCCTATAGTGCTGGCTATAGCCGGACTTTTGTTTATCTTCACTGCTCTCACCTATGCTGAAGGCACAGCCATGATTCCCGAAGCTGGTGGTTCAGCCAGTTTTGCTCGGCATGGGTTCAACGATTTGGTGGGTTTTATCTCTGGCTGGGCGCTAATGTTAAGCTATATTGTCACCATATCCATTTCCGCCTACGCCATTTCTCCTTACTTGGGTTACTTCTGGGCTCCACTAAAGGAATCACCGATAATGGGCACTGCTGTGTCTATGGGGATAATACTATTCCTCATGCTCATTAACATTCTCAGTGCCAAAGAATCATCAGTGCTGAATATAGGCGCGGCGTTACTAGATATAGCCGCTCAGCTCTCGCTAATTGTGCTAGGCTTCCTATTGATATGCGGGCCAAATCCAGTGGTATTGATCCAGCATATGTTTGAAGAGGGTAACTGGCCCGCAATGGAGAATATGGTTCTTGGCGTGGCTTTTGCTGCTTTAGCGTACACCGGGATAGAGACAGTCTCCCAGATGGCTGAGGAAACACGGCAGCCTCAAGTGCGTGTCCCCAGAACATTAGTATCGATGATAGTAACCGTCATGGTGATGTTTTTAGGCATTTCTATAGTGGCACTCTGTGCCATGCCTCCTCAGGAACTTGCTGGGGAGTGGGCGAGAGACCCTTTAGCTGGCATCGCTGCTAAACTACCTTCCCAGACGTTACAAGCCATATATATGCCGCTGGTGGCAGTATTGGCTGCCACTATATTGCTTGTTGCTACCAATGCTGGGCTGTTGGGCATTTCCCGCCTCGCTTTCTCTTTGGGAATGCATCGGCAGATGCCTTCAGCTTTGAATCGGGTACATCACCGCTTCAGGACACCTTATGTGTCTATCATCATATTCTGCTTGATAGCCCTGCTCATTTTAGTCCCGGGATTCTTCACCAGCCAATTTTTTGTTGACTTAGGTGCACTATACACCTTTGGGGCTTTATTGTCGTTCGCTTTCGCCCATGCCTCTATTGTAAGTTTGCGCATAAAGAACCCCCAGCTGCCTCGGCCGTTTAAACTGGGCTTGAATATAAATATCAAGGGGCATGATATTCCGCTTACTGCTATCTTAGGATTGGTGGCCACATCAGGGATATGGGTGGTGATTATTATACTGCAGCCTTTTAGTCGGTTGGTAGGTTTCAGTTGGATGTTACTTGGTTTACTAGCCTACTACCTCTACCGGCGACGAGAACACCTCTCACTAACCCAAAAGGCAAGTTGATATTGGGGTTAACTAACTACAAGGGTTGTGATATACTTAGGCCTGAATTTTCCCACAAGCTAAGGAGAAAAGGTGATGAGGTTCAACAATATATTGGTACCTATAGGGGGGCATAAAGCAGATGAAGAGGCCATAGAGCTTGCCTGTAAGATAGCTAAAGGCGGCAAGAGTAAGATTTATGTTCTGTACATAATCCAGGTGAAGCGTGCTCTCCCCTTAGATGCTGAGCTTGAGCCTGAAATTAGAAAGGCGGAAGAAGTATTAAGCCACGCTGAGGATATTGCTGAGGAGCAGGATTATGAGATAGACACAGACATACTCCAGGCGCGAGAGATTGGGCCGGCTATTGGAGATGAGGTGGCAGAGCGGAATATTGATCTCTTGTTGATAGGGATGAACTATAAGAGGCACTTTGGCGAGTTTAAGCTCGGCGATACCGTCACCTATGTACTCAAAAATGCTCCCTGTCGAGTGTTTGTTCTCCGTCAGCCCCTCGCCAATCAGGAAGAAAAATGAAGGTGCTCATTATGGGCTGCGGCCGAGTAGGCAGTGAATTAGCCGCGCTGCTAGATGCTAAAGGGCACCAAGTAACTGTCTTGGATGTCGATTCGGCTACTTTTGCCAAGCTTCCAGCAACTTTCAGCGGGGTTGCTCTACTTAGCGATGGTACCGATGAGGATTCACTGAGGGCAGCGGGAATAGAAGGGATGGATGCCTTTGTAGCAGTAACCCGGGAGGACAATCGCAATATCATGTCGGCACAGATTGCCAAGCACATCTTCAACACGCCCAAGGTAATTTGCCGTATTTATGACCCGCTTCGTGAGGAGCTTTATCAATCCTTAGATCTGGAGGCTATTACTCCCACAAAAATTCTGGCCCAAATGTTAGAGGAAAGGCTGACGAAATGAAGGAGGGAGGATGTATATTATCATCGCCGGTGGGGAGCATATAGGTTATTACCTGTCTAAAGCACTGCTAAGTGAGGGTCATGAGGTAGTAGTGATTGATAAGGAGGCCAAAAGGATAAAGCGTATTGAGGAGGAGCTAGGCAGCATTTGCCTACTAGGGGATAGTTGTGAAGCAGGCACACTAGATGAGGCAGGAGTGGAAAGAGCCAATCTGTTTATTGCGGTAACTGAGAGAGACGAGGACAATCTGGTCGCTTGTCAAGTAGCCAAGCACAAATTCAATGTACCACGCACTATTGCCCGCATCAATAATCCCAATAATGAGGTTCTGTTTAAGAAGCTAGGCATCGATGTCACTGTCAGTTCCACTAACCTCATTTTGGAGCATATTGAAGAGGTAGTTCCCACCCATCCCTTAACGCATTTGTTAGCTATCCAGAGAGGCGAGTTAGCTATTGTGGAGGTGAAGATCCCTCCCAGTTCAACAGTGGTAGGGAAACGGATTGGAGGCCTCCCTTCACTGGCGGAAAGCACCCTCGCCTTAATAATCCGCGAGGGGCAAAAACCTCAACTACCCACCTTGGATACTATTCTTGAGGCTGATGATCGGGTGATAGTGGCGATCAAACCTGATCAAGAAGAAGCTTTATGCGCTGCTCTCAGTTGTGCCTAGAAGGAAGGCAGCTTTGATATCCATCACTAATACCCGAAATCAAACAGCCTCACTACTACAAGGGAGGTCAGATGGAAAGCAAACTCGATTTGGAGTGGAATGATGATCACGTAGTGCCCAAAGTTACTTGCCCTGACATGGTATTCCTCTTCCGGAGAATGACTGAAGAAACCCTCCAAATGATGGCGGTAAACGATGGGGAAATAGTTTTGGATGTCGGCTGCGGGAGAGCTATTGATGCTTTACAGTTGGCCACCAAAGGAGGGAAGTGTATTGGGTTTGAGCCCTCAAGGACAATGATAAACCATGCCAAAATCCACATAGCCAGTAGCAAAGCTTATGTGGCCTTAATCCAGGGAGTAGGTGAGGAGTTACCTTTTGAAGCTCATTCCTTTGATAAGGTCGTATGTAAGGGTGCCCTCGATCACTTTCTTGACCCGCAGAAAACTATCCAGGAAATATCGCGGGTGCTCAAACCCAATGGGAAGGTGATTATCAGCATCGCTAACTTTGAAAGCTTAGGGTTTAGGCTGGCCAGAAATACATACCCGATGATAAAAGCCCTCTACCTTAGGAATAGAGTAACGGGGAGAAAAGCTTGGGAGATTCCCCCTGACCACACCTACAAGCTTGATTATCCTTCCTTAAAGCAGCTGGTGGAACCTCACCTTAACATCGAGGAGGCAAAAGGGGTTTCCCTTCTATTTGGGCTTCCTTGGTGGGGATCGTTTCTTGACAAGCTACCACGGAGCATATCGAGCATTATTCTAAATACCTTAGATAAATTAGCTTGTCACCTTCCCCGGTTCAGCGATGCTATTGTGCTGAGGTGCAGTCATAAAACCAGCCGGGGATAAAATGGGGGGGTGGCGAGAACGTGGCCCAGGTCTCAGGCAATTGGTGAGAGGGACTCCCACCCTGTGGGAGTGCTTCAAATTTAGGGGGCAAGCGGCTTGGCCACATGTAGTACACTGAAACCAAAAACTGTAAAAAGCAGAGGGAATGAAAATGGAAGGAGATGGAATGCCCGAATATAGCATAGTTGAAGAACTTGAACCGTTGTTCAATCCTAGATCAGTTGCAGTGATTGGGGCGACAAGTAATTGGAACAAGTGGGGCTTCTCCACCTTTTCTTGTGCCCTTGATGGATTTGGGGGCAGCGTTTACCCGGTAAACAATAAAAGGGAAGCCGTCCTCGGTCACAAGGCCTTTGAATGGGTGACCGATATCCCCGGCGAAGTTGACCTGGCGATGTTTGTTATTCCTGCCTCTGGTGTCCCTGGCGCTATGGAAAATTGCGTAGCTAAAAAAGTAAAGGCAGCGGTCATCATTTCTGCTGGCTTTGCGGAAACTGGGGAGGAGGGGAGGAAACTACAGGATGAGGTTCTCGAAATAGCGAGGAAGGGAGGAATCAGGTTTGTTGGTCCAAATTGTATGGGCTTTTGGAGCGCCTCTTCCAAGCTAAAAGGATTCATGTGGCCCATGCCAATTAAGGCCGGCCAGTTGGCTTTCGTAACTCAGGGAGGGAATATCGGCGGTGCAGTGGCTGCCGCTGCCTATGAGCGAGAAATAGGTTTTCATAGGTACGTAAGCTGCGGGTGTGCCGCAGATATCCAGATTGAAGATTTCGTAGAATATTTTGGTCGTGATCCGGAAGTAAAGGTAATTTTGACCTATATCGAAGGTTTGGCAAGCGGGGAAAGGTTTATCGAGAAGGTGGGAAAGGTAACTGCCAAAAAGCCGGTGGTTGTCCTAAAGCCAGGCAAAACTGAAGCTGCAGCAAAAGCGATACGAGCGCATTCCGGTGCGCTTGCCGGCCACGATGAAATCTATGAGGAAGCATTCAGAAAGGCAGGGGTAATTAGGACAGAAAGCCCCGAGGAACTTTTGGACGTTGCTATTGGATTCCTAACTCAACCTCTTCCCCGGGGAAGGAATGTGGCCATAACTACCCCCGGTGGTAGTTATGGCGTTTTGTGCGCCGATTACTGTGCCTCCTTGGGGCTTAATGTCATCAAACTCCCTGAAGAAATCGTCAATGATTTCAATGATATATTCCCTTCCCGCTGGAGTCATGGCAACCCGGTAGACCCCGCTGGGGATAGAAATATAATCGCTTATCTAAAGGCACCTGAAGCCCTGGTAAAGTTAGATGAGGTGGATTCGCTGATTTTTATGGGCTTCGGTAGCTTCTCTGGCTTGGGCTCAACATTTGCCCAAATGTCTGACCTATCTTCTGCAGAATACCCTGCTATCCCTCAGACCACCGCAGCAAGCCCTGCTAATCCGGATGAACCTATTCAGTCATTTAGTTCCCTGTTTGGCTATGTGTTTGGTGGTGGAGATAGTAAAGCAATTGACGAAGTTGCTAGATTAGTTAGTTTGGTAGTTGGCTCAGGCGAGACTGATTTCTTGAACGATCTTTCTCAGTCAACTACTACCCCCAGGGACCAGTCGGAGATGCTCACCCAAGCTGCCAACCATTTCATAGGAGCACTAATTCTTCACTGGAGCCAAAGCTACCATAAGCCAATAGTCACCACTACCTTTAGTGAGACAACATTTTACCTGAATCTAAAGAGGGGCCTTTACTATTCATATCCTACACCGCAAAGGGCAGCCAAAGTTTTGGCCAAGTTGGTGCAGTATAGGGAATACCTGGAAAGGGAAGCATAGCAGGGGGATAAAAGGCCGGCTAAAAGAGATGGCTAAGACTAAGCGGGAAATATCAGCCGGGGGTGTGGTCTTTAGGAGAGGTGACCTTGGCATAGAGATAGCCCTAACTTCTGCCCAAAATGGTGAGATTTGGTGTCTGCCCAAGGGATTGATAAACAAAGGAGAAAGTCTAGAGCAGACTGCATTACGAGAGGTAAAGGAGGAGACAGGACTAGAGGGCAGAATAATTCGAAAGATCGCCGAGATAAAATACTGGTACTATTCTAAGTGGGAGCAAGTCCGCATTTTTAAAATAGTGCACTTTTTTCTCATGGAATGTATCGGAGGAAATCCTGCAGAACACGACTTTGAGGTAGATGAAGTTAAATGGTTCCCCCTTGATGAAGCCAGGGAGATATTAAGCTATAAGAGCGAGCGGGAGACTCTAGAGAAAGCAGAGTTTATCCTCGCCTCTTCACCTTTTCCAACGCATATTTAGCTATATCATCTAACCTTGAGCCGGGGAGAAATACCTCAGCTATACCTATCTCTTTTAACTCTGGGATATCTTCTTCAGGAATAACTCCTCCGGCTAAAACCAAGATGTGATCTAGGTGATGCTCGTGTAGTCGGCTCATAAATCGCTGCATTATCTCTACATGACCACCACACAAAAAGCTCAAGCCAATAACATCGGCATCTTCTTGAATAGCTGCCTTTATTACCCCATCGATCCTCTGGCCAGTTCCAAGGTAAACCACTTCCATGCCAGCATCACGCAGTGCTTCAGTCACGGCGATAATTCCTCGGTAATGATCATCAAGCCCAATTTTAGCAGTTAAGGCCTTTATCTTTTCACCAGCCATATATCCTCCTTTTCATAGCTGACAGTATTTTGTCTATTAGCTGGTGTCTGTTGGTTATCCTTGGTGTATGGGCAGCAAAGCCTCAGGCGATGAGACAGGTTCATTAAATAGCTTCTCTAACTCCTCACCTTCTATGCTTTCCTCGGCGAGGAGACGCTCAGCAATTTGGATCAATTTTGCTTTATGGTGAGTTAATAACCCTCGAGCCACGCTGTAAGCCTGATCAACCAGGACATAAACCTCTTCATCAATCTCCTGGGCTACTTTCTCACCATAATTTCTTTGCTCAGTGATCTCCTTTCCCAAAAAGACTAGCTGCTCCTTGTGCCCGAAGGTGCGGGGACCTAATTTATCACTCATGCCATATTCAGTCACCATCTTGCGGGCCAGTATAGTGGCTTGTTCAAGGTCACTGCCGCTGCCCGTACTTATTTCGCCAAACATCAATTCCTCAGCGGCGCGGCCGGCAAGATCAACAGCGAGCGTATCGTTGAACTGAGAACGGGTCCATAAGTAACGATCCTCAGCAGGCAGGAGCCTAGTATAACCCCCCATCATGCCCCGGGCGATTATGGAGATTTTATGTACCGGGTCAGCACGAGGAAGCATTTTGGCCACTAGAGCATGTCCTGACTCATGATAAGCGATCATCTTCTTCTCTTGGTGACTTATTACCCGGCTCTTCCTTTCCGGCCCGGCAATGACCCGATCAATAGCCTCCTCAAATTCGATCATCTCAACAGCTTTCTTATCGCGTCTTGCTGCCAAGATGCTCGCCTCATTGACCAGGTTAGCTAGGTCGGCACCGCTAAGACCGGCTGTCTCCTTGGCTAAGGTATTCAGATCGACCGACTCCGCTAAGGGTTTACCCTTGGCATGTACCTCGAGTATCGCCTTTCTGCCGTTGATATCCGGCCGATCCAGAACTACTACTCGGTCGAAGCGGCCGGGACGAAGTAGAGCGGGGTCTAATATATCGGGGCGGTTAGTAGCCGAGAGGACGATAACATTAGTATGACTATCAAAGCCATCCATCTCCACCAGAATTTGATTTAGAGTCTGCTCTCGCTCATCATGACCACCCCCCAGTCCTGCCCCGCGATGCCGGCCTACCGCATCGATTTCATCCACAAACACAATGCACGGGGCACTGCGCTTAGCTTGATTAAACAGATCCCTGACTCTGGAGGCGCCTACGCCGACAAACATCTCCACAAACTCGCTGCCAGAGATAGAGAAGAAGGGTACTTCTGCTTCCCCGGCTATAGCCCGGGCAAGTAAGGTCTTCCCTGTGCCTGGCGGGCCGATCAGTAGTACCCCCCGAGGGATACGCGCCCCCAAGGCGAGGAACTTCTCCGGGGTTTTAAGGAATTCTACCACCTCCTCAAGTTCACCTTTGGCTTCATCTACCCCAGCCACATCATTAAAAGTAACTGTAGGTTTATTTCCCACAATTACCCGGGCTTGGCTGCGGCCAAAATTGAATGCCTGACCACCTGCCCCCCGGGCACTACGTAACATAAAGAATAACAATGCACCAATGAAAAGAAAGGGCAACATGCCCATGAGCAACCTGCTCCAGTCAAAACTGCTCTCTGGCTTTATCCCCACCTCTATATTCTTACTTGCCGGCCCAAGGAGCTCATAGATACTGGAACTGCTCTCTTTAAGCGACTTAAATTGCTCACCTTGGGTGGTGGTGACCAGCAGTTGGTTGCCCTCCACTTCAATCGACTTAACTTGCCCCTTCTCTGCCATGGCGATAATCTCACTGATCGGTTGCTGTGGTATAATGGGGCTTTGGGGGAAGAAGGTGACAAAGAGAGCTATCACCGCTACCAAGATAACTAGAATAAGAAAACCCGGGGAAAACCGCCCTTGCTTCATCCTCATCACAAGATATTATATCAAAAAAGAGCCCCAAAAGCTATTGCCGCATCAGGAGCACTAGAGCTAAAAGCCTGTCCACCTCTTGGCAAGAAAGCAAAAAATAGCTGGCTTGAGAGGCAGGCTTTTTTGCACCCACAAAGATACCCCAGCCACCGTATTCGGCTACTGCCCTGAAGCCATCTTCATCGGTTACATCATCCCCTAAGTAAATAGGTAAAATTTCTTTCCTCTCTGGGTGTTCCTGGCATTGGGTTAACAGAAGGTTTATCGCTTTCCCTTTGTCCCAGTCAACTGGTGGTCTCACTTCCCAGACTTTCTTGCCCTGGGTCACTTTTACCTTCCCCACCTCCTCGAGTGGCCTGGTGATATGGTAGAAAGTCTCTTCCACCACTCCAACTTGAGCCTCGCTTACCAAGCGATAGTGGAGGCTCAAGGTGAGGCCCTTATTTTCTACAATGACCCCCTTGATACTTGCCAGCATCTCGGATAGATGGCTCGCTACCTGGTCAATAATTGGCTTAGTCGCCCGAGCCTCAGGATATAACAGGCTTAATCCCGGTCCCTCCAGCTCCAGTCCATGATTGCCGGCATAAAATATCCCCTCAAGCTGAACCAGATTCTTAATCTCATCCAGCTGCCGACCGCTAATGATTCCCAAGGTGAGGCCCGAGAGTCGACTAAGTTTTTGCAGTAATTCCCTCCTCCTGGGCGGCAGGACAGCTAACTCGGGGCGAGCCGCAATAGGAACCAGAGTGCCATCGTAATCGGAGAAGAGGAAGAGATGAGCAATAGATTTCAGCCGAGAATAGATCAGGTCTTGGGCATTGAACAGATATTGCAACTTATTCCTCAGGGGCGAAGTTTAGCCAGCTCAGAAAATAGGGCAATGCCCCAGTGGTAGATATCGTTCTCCCTGACTTGCTCCCTCATCCTTCGCATTCTCACCATCTTTTCTTCTTGAGGCATCTCCACGGCCTTCTTTATCGTCTCGGCAAATTCATCAGTGGCATAGGGATTTATCACTAAGGCATCGCTTAGCTCCCAGGCAGCACCGCAAAACTGGCTCAAAATCAATACCCCGTCTTCATCTATCCGGGAGGAGACAAACTCTTTGGCTACCAAATTCATCCCATCGTGAAGTGAACTCACCATGCAAAAATCTGCTATCCTACGGAGGGCAGCCAAAGTAACCGGGGAGGCAAGTTCCTTCACATAGATTATTGGTTCCCAGGAGGCTGATTCATACTTCCTATTGATTTCTTCAACTAGGTGGTCAATCCTTTCATTTATTTCTCGATACTTTTCCACCCGAACCCGGCTCGAAGTACCCAGTTGGATAAAGACCATCCGCCCAATATATTCAGGATATTTTTCAAAAAATCTATCTAATGCCCTTAACCTCTCCGGTATCCCCTTGGTGTAATCGATGCGATCGATGCCAATCCCCACCAACTTATTCCCCAGCCCCCAGCGATGCCTGAGGGCCTTCATTTCCCTTTCTACTTTCCCTGTGCTCGCCTCCGCTGATAGTGCCTCAAAGTCCACGCTGATAGGGAAAGGCCGCACCAAGGTAGTCTTCCCCCCCCAAATCACGGCGAATTTCTCTCGGTCTATTCTGCACTCAATGGCACGATCCGCCGTTTCTAAGAAGTTATTGCAATGGTATTGAATATGAAACCCCAAGATGTCATTACCTAACAGGCCGTCGAGGATTTCCTCTTGCCACGGGCAGATGCGAAAAATCTCATAATTAGGCCAAGGGATATGCCAGAACTGGCCGACTATCAATTGGGGGTTTTGCGCCTTAATCATTCGGGGTAGGAGAGCAAAGTGGTAATCTTGCACCAAAATAATAGCCTGATTTGTGCCTACTTCTTGTAGAATTACCTCGGCAAAGAGAGAATTTACCTTCTTATAGGTGTTCCAATCCGCCTCATTGAAGGTAGGGGGGGTAAAGGCAATATGGCACAGTGGCCACATGGCATCGTTGGCAAACCCATAGTAATAGCCATCCTCTTCTTCCTTGCTAAGCCAAACTCGCCTTAGAGCATACTGGGGGTTCTCTGGAGGAACCATCACCCGACTACTCGAGTCAACCACTGCCCTATCGGCATCGCCGCTACCATGGGCGATCCATACCCCTGCGGCGGCGCGCATCACCGGATCGAGAGCCACAGTAAGTCCACTCGCTGGCCTAAGGCATTCTATCTCATCTCCAGAAAAGGTATGGATATAAGGTTCCCTATTGGAAACAACCACGAGCAGGTAACTTGCCAATCTCTCCTCAATTAATTGATGTAAGCTCTCCTTAAAGTCCACTTAAATCCTCCATCCCCCAATTCTCCGCGGGATCATTACGCTTAACCTTATATTAGTTTCCAGAAAGGGTTATGTCCAGCACTGAGTTAACGAAAAACTAGGGCTAGAGCACCTTTGAGCGGATGTTCCACTGGAAGAGCGTTGTGCTCTGAATCTGAACCGCAGCAAAATCCAAT
>DEIJ01000112.1 GCA_002352365.1 Dehalococcoidia bacterium UBA2777
CTTGTCTACCCAGAATCCCACCGGTTCGAAAGGTTCATTTTCTCCCAAGAAAGCCAATGCCCAGCTCATTTCACCATTGCCCAGGTTTGCTCCTTTATAGCCTTGAAGCCTTACTCCTGTCCCATCGACCATCAAGAATTGATAAGGAACCTTCTTCAGATCAGGCCAGGAACACTTCTCTTGGGCAAATTCCCTTAAACGACGATGCAGGGTACTGGCCGATGCTGATGGTGCCTGCTCCCGAATTCTTGCCATCTCTTGGGAAGACCAACGATACGATAAATGCACCACTGAGCCAATCCCCGCCTCAGTGGCCTCCTCGGTATACTGACGATGTTTTGGTAAAGAGCCACCCTCAATGGCAGAGAATAGAGCCCAAAGTAGGCAAAGGAAATCCTGGCATTGGCATTACCTAAGCCCATGAGAACTCCGTTGACATTTAAGCCGCTTTCTGGCATCCTAAATCGTAGGATGAGGTCTATTTGGATCTGCCTCATCGGGTTTCTACCCCCTTTCTTTGTGGTTGTTCTTGGGAGTATGAAATCCGATTTTCTACATTAAGTCAATAAAAACCGACTATCACATAATCTTGAAACAAAGCCTAAAAACGATTATTAGCAAATTATTAGCAAAAGCTAGTTATGTCCAGTAAAGGAGGGCTCAAAACCGCAATTTCAGATTCAAAAATGGCCAGGGAGAGGTGACCGAGAGGCTGATGGTGCCGCTCTCGAAAAGCGGTGGGGAGAAATTCCCCCGTGGGTTCGAATCCCACCCTCTCCGCCGAAAGGGATGGTTCGGGATGCATTTAAGAGCCTTTAAAAACAAGAGGAAAATAAGGCGATGAATGGGAGGTAGTTGTGGTACAAGAATTAGTTCCGAAGGAAAGAGTTGATGATCTGAGAAGAAAATTGAAAGAAAGAAGCAACTGGACAGATGAGGAACTTGACAGACTCTCCCCGAAACAATGGAGGTTTTTAAATAGTGAACATAAACTTAGGCATTACAAGATAATAGCAGAGGTTGTTCGGGTCGTTGATCACTGTGAACTGCAGCCTAAGATAGGGGACAAATTTGTCTTCAATGCAGGAGGTATGCTAATTCCCGAAGAAACTACTTTTCCTATGGTATGTCTTTGGGCCATAGCTAGCTTATTCCCATTAAGTATGATGATTATGGATCGAATTTTGGCAGGGCTTGACCCTAATGAAATGTGGCGTGATCAGATTAGTTGTATGGATAGTAGCATAAGGGACGGAGGACTCGGGAATGTCGTATTTAAAGTTTACTGTAGGAAGTTATAACTAGAGAGAATACCAGCAACCTTCATCTTAAGTGCAAAAACATAGAGGAAAGACAGGAAAAGGGACTGAATTTCAAAGGAATTTAGCAAGAATAGATGATTTGCGAACAGACGGGGAGAGGTGCTGGAGTGGACGATCAGGCGCGCCTGGAGAGCGTGTAGGGGGAAACCCCTCGTGGGTTCGAATCCCACCCTCTCCGCTTTCACCACCTGGCCTTGATAATTTTCCCGCCATGGACAAAGATGAGCTCAAATATTGGCTAGGGTTTAGCCTCATCCCTGGCATTGGCCCGGCGAAGTTTTCTCTGCTGGAAAATCATTTTGGCGACTTGGGCAGGGCATGGCGTACCACCGCCACTGAACTGAAGGCAGCAGGCCTGGATGGTAAGTCAGTGGATACGATCATTGCTACACGCCCCAAAATATCTCTCAATGACGAGCTAGAGAAGTTGGAGCGATACAAGGTAAATGTAGTCACCTGGAGAGAAGCCTCTTATCCCTCACGACTTAAGGAGATAGCCGACCGGCCACCTTTGCTTTACTTCAGAGGAACACTTCTCCCCAAGGATGAATGGGCTATTGCCGTAGTAGGCCCTCGACACTCTTCTGTTTATGGACGGCAGGTTACTGAGGAAATTGCAAGCGATTTAGCCCGCAACAAAATCACTATTGTTAGTGGGCTAGCTAGAGGCATTGATGCCGTGGCCCATCGGACAGCCTTGGAGGCGGGAGGACGAACTATCGCTGTCTTTGGCTGTGGGGTGGACATGGTTTATCCCAGTGAGCATATGAACCTGGCGCGGCAGATCATGGAACATGGCGCCGTGGTTAGCGAATTCCCCCTGGGCACCAGGCCCAGGGCAGAGCATTTCCCACAACGCAACCGAATTATGAGTGGGATGAGTCTCGGGGTGCTAGTAGTAGAAGCGGGGGAAAGGAGTGGGGCACTTCTCACTGCTAATTATGCCGTGGAGCAGAATCGAGAGGTGTTTGCTATCCCGGGAAGTATCTTTTCACCGCTAAGCATAGGTGCCAACCGCCTTATCCAAGAAGGGGCCAAGCTTGTTCACCACTGCGCTGATATCCTCGAGGAACTCAATCTAACTATGAGCGCCCAACAGCAGGTATTAAAGGAACCCATCCCCACCACTGATATTGAGTCTCAGCTCTTGAGCTGCCTCTCCAAGGAGGTAAGTCATATTGATGAGATATGCCACCGCAGTGGGCTTCCTATAGCTACAGTAAGCAGCACGCTAACCGTGCTGGAATTCAAGGGACTAGCCAAGCAAGTAGGTGCTATGAACTATGTGCTCATCTAACAGAGGTAAGAGATGACCAAAGAACTGGTTATCGTAGAATCCCCGGCTAAAGCCAAGACCTTGGGCAGAATACTAGGAAGCCGTTATATCGTTAAGGCCTCTCTGGGACATGTACGAGACTTACCCAAGACTAAGCTGGGAGTAGATGTAGCTAACGGCTTCAGCCCCAAATATGTGATCCCCAAAGAGAAGAGACGAGTCGTTCAGGAACTAAAGGAGGCAGCCAAGAAAACAACGGGAGTGTATTTAGCTTGCGACCCCGATCGAGAAGGGGAAGCAATATCTTGGCATCTAGTTGAGGCAGTTGAACTCAAAACGATGCCCGTTCACCGGGTAGTCTTTCACGAGATAACCGAGGAGCAAGTCCTCAATGCCTTTCGCCATCCCCGGGAGATAGACTTCAATTTGGTTAATGCTCAGCAAGCAAGACGCATCCTCGACCGCCTGGTTGGCTATAAAATCAGCCCGCTGCTGTGGCAGAAGATAAAGGGTAGACTATCCGCTGGAAGAGTGCAATCGGTGGCCCTAAGGATGATTGCCGAGCGGGAGCGAGAGATTCAAAGCTTTATCCCCCAAGAGTACTGGACCATTGAGGCTGAGTTAGCTAAGCAATCAGCCAGAGAAGAGAGTTTTAAAGCGAAGGTTATTGGCCCCGTCTCAGAAACTCAACAGTTTGAGATCAGAAGTCAGCAGGACGCAGATGAGATTACTGCTAACTTAGCTGGGGCCAATTATCTGGTGACTAAAGTAACCAAGAAGCAGATCTCTCGCTCACCATCTCCACCTTTTATCACCAGTACCCTTCAGCAGGAGGCGTGGCGTAAGCTCCATTTCACTGCTCAGCGAACTATGGCCATTGCCCAGCAACTCTACGAAGGCTTGCCCATTGGTGAGGGGGAGGTAGTGGGGCTCATCACCTATATGCGCACTGATTCCACCAAGGTGGCTGATTCGGCAATAAAGGAAACCCGCGCCTATATAGAGCAAAGGTTTGGCAGGGAATTTCTGCCTCCACATCCCCGTCGATTTGCCAAAAAGGTGAAAGGTGCCCAAGAGGCACACGAAGCCATCCGCCCAACTTCGATAGTCAGGGAACCAGGGCTGCTCCAGCCCTATCTCAGCTATGACCAAGCAAAGCTCTACGAGCTTATCTGGAAGCGAATGGTGGCAAGTCAAATGGCGGTGGTTTTATTGAATACCACCACTGTGAATATAAACGCAACTCCTCCTCAACCGGGGAAAATCTACTTACTTCGAGCCACCGGTTCACTCCTCAAGTTTATCGGCTTCCGCATTCTTTACACTGAAGGGAGGGATGAAGCTGAAGATGATATCGAGGTAAAAGCTTCCCTTCCTGAGTTAGTCGAAGGTGAGAGACTCAGCTTATTACATCTCTTCCCCGAGCAGCATTTCACCCAGCCTCCTCCCCGCTATAATGAAGCCACCCTGGTAAAGTCTCTGGAGGAGGAGGGCATTGGACGCCCTAGCACCTATGCCTTGATTATCTCCACCTTAAAGCGACGAGGCTATGTGCAAACAAAAGAGGGGCGATTCTACCCTTTAGAACTCGGTTTCGTAGTCAATGATTTGCTTGTAGTCCACTTCCCCGACATTGTTGATATAGGTTTCACCGCTCGGATGGAAGAGAAACTCGATGACATAGCCCGAGGCGAGCAGGAATGGGTGACAGTTCTCGAGGATTTCTATCTGCCTTTTGAAGAGATGCTTGAGGGAGCCACTGCCCGGATAGCAAAGACCAAAATAGCCCCCCAGCCAACAGATGAGATTTGCCCTCAATGTGGCAAGACCATGGTGATAAGATCAGGCCGCTACGGCAAATTTTTAGCTTGCAGTGGCTATCCCAAATGCCATAACACCAGACCTCTTAGTGCCGAAATGGAAGGTCTGAGTCAATAGCTAGCAGCTACAGGCTAGGGATGATAGCTTAATATTACCACCTGAGTCTCTGAGGGTAGATTTGCCGGAGTTATAATTGCCTTAGTCTCGGGGGGAGATTCCTTTAGCCCCATCTCTTTAAGGAACTTATCCACCGGCTCAAGCCAAGTTGCTACTTCCGTCTGATAATGCATCGGGATAACAATCTTGGGATTCAACAGGCGGACTGTCTTTGCTGCCATTTCAGCATCAATGGTGGCAATTCCACCTACAGGTACTAGCAGCACCTGTAGGTTGCCTAACTCCTCTACTTGTTGAGGTGAAGGCAGTTGACCTATGTCACCTAAATGACATAATTTAATTTCGTCCATCTCGATAAGGTAGGCAGTATTTACCTGGTGACCTTTGTTTTGGTCTGGGTTATGGGAGATACGAATGCCGGTGATAAAAACGGTGGCAATCTCATATTCGCCAGGACCATCAACTATCCTGGGATTACCACCTACCCCTTGAGCCCAGTTATGACCAGGGTGGTGATGACTCAAGGTCACAATATCGGCGGCAGTTTCAACCGGAGGATAAGGGAGGCTCGGGTCATAGGGATCAGTCACCACTGTTACCTCTTTGCCCTTAATCTTAAAGCACGAGTGTCCTAGCCAGGTAACTTCCATTCGCGTCAACTTTCCTTAATGGGTATTTCACCCCAAACGACTTTATCTGGATCACTGACTAGATTCCTCTGGCGAACCAGTTCCCTGATCTTAACTAGGGTAGCATTAACCTCAGGGGTGAGGGATACCCAATCCTCGCCTTGGGGTATCCAATAGGGTGAGTTAATACGCACTACCTTCAGTTCTTTGGTGTTGAGGTAAATTCCAAATCTCTGCATTTAACGCCTCCAGCTTGAGCAGCACTTCCTGTATAATTTCATCCGGGGTAGAAGCACCAGCAGTTATACCAATGCAGCTTCGGCCCGAAATCATATCCTTATTAATTTCCTCAGCTTGCTCAATGTGGTATGTTTTCACTCCAGTAGAGGCACACGCTTCAGCCAGGCATTGGGTGTTGGCACTATTCCGTCCTCCTATTACTATCATCGAGTCCACTCTTCCCGCCAGTTCCAGAGCTGCCCCCTGACGCTTCCTGGTGGCATCACATATAGTATTAACAATACGCAGTTCCTTAACTTGAGATAATGAAGCGGCGACAAACCCAGTTAAGAACTGAGCAAAGCCAGTATAGCTTTGAGTCGTCTGGGAAATAATGCCCACCTGCGGGGGCAGGTCAAATTCCTTGACCACTTCATTATCAAGGGTAGCAACCCCCCTTCCTTCAGCCCAGCCCAGCACACCGTTTACTTCAGGGTGGCCTTTATCTCCGAAAACAATCACCCAAAAGCCTGCCTGCGCCAGCTCTTTGGCAGCTATTTGCGCTTTTCGGACAATAGGGCAGGTAGTATCTAGTATTCGAAGCCCCCGAGCTTGAATCTCCTCTATCATTTGAGGCCGAAGTCCATGGGAGGGAATAACGACAATGCTGCCTTGGAGTTCATCCAGGCTCTCCACTGCTCGGATACCAAGTTGAGCGAGAATATCGATTATTTGCTGATTGTGCACCAGAGGGCCCAATGTTTCCACACTACCATGTTCGCGGGCAGCCTTTTCCACCAACTCTAGGGCTCGCCTCACTCCAAAGCAGAATCCCATCTCCTTAGCCTTTTCAATCCTCATCCTTTCCGTATACACCTCGATAGCTTTCAGGTAGAAGCTCAGCCACCCGCCTCATAATGAAATCAGTGAACAAGGCAAGTTGAGCACGGGTCAACTTGCCATTGACCGGGGGAAGTTTGAATGGTTCGCCAATGTTAACCGTAACTTTAGGGCGGTGCAGTAGGGCATTCATGCTCTTGACCCCGCTCTTAATCTTCTCTGTACCTGTGATGCCCACAGGGAGGATAAAGGCATCGCTGTGTAGAGCAATAAAAGCTGCTCCCAGGTAGGCTGGCTGTAATTGAGCATAAGGGTTTCTCCGCCCTTCAGGGAACATTCCTAAAGCTAACCCCTCGCCCAATACTTCACCTGCCTTACGCAATGCCTTTCTATTAATTCGCTCCCGACACACTGGGAAGCTGCCAAATCCCCGGAGCAGGAGACCTAAAAGGGGAGAGTGGAAAAGCCTCTCTTTGGCCATAAAGGCAACCCTGCGGTGAATACTGAGCCCGAGAAGAACGGGGTCAACCCAGCTGAGATGATTAGAAATGATAATAAGAGGGGGGGAATTCTCAAGAAAATGTAGCGTATTTTCTTGAGGTAGTTTGACTTCCCGTCGACATAGCATTGAGAGTATGATTCTTACTAGCGGTCTGGCAGTGTAGTAGAATAGTCGCATCAGCTCTCTCCTATCAGAGTAAGTATCTGGGCCATCACTTCTTCTGGCCCAACTCCATCAGTATTGATAATTTTGGCATCTGGGGCAGGATGAAGTGGGGAAAGTGAGCGCTGGGTATCAATCTTATCTCGTCTCTTTAGCTCAGTAAGGATGGTTTGGTAAGCTGCTTTACCTTGGCCAAGTTGCTCCAGGTAACGCCGCCGCGCCCTTTCTTCTGCGGAGGCAACCAGGAAAATCTTGAGTTCTGCCTGGGGAAGAACCATAGTGCCAATATCCCGCCCTGCCATGACTATATTACCTTTCTCCGCTATGCGCTGCTGCTGAGCCACCAGGGCCTCTCGTACCCCAGCTATCCTTGACACTTGAGATACCCCCGCTTCTACCTCAGCACTACGAATCTCAGTGGTAACATCATAGCGGTCAACAAAAACGGGGCAGAACCTTTCTTCCTTAGCTGGAGATGTGATATCGATACTGATATCATGAGCAAGTTTCTCCACTGTCTTTTCATCAGCCAAATTGATGCTCCGGTGCAGAGCAGACCAGGTTAAAGCTCGATACATCGCTCCAGTATCTATAAAACGATAGTCCAACTTCTGGGCCAAAATCCTCCCTACTGTACTTTTCCCCGCTGCTACCGGTCCGTCAATAGCAATTAGAGATGGTCTGGGCAATTTCGGCCTTTCACCTCCCTTTGAACGGTTAACTCTAACACCATTTGCCGATTTATCACATTCAGTACTTCAGGACGGTTCAAGGTGATGGTAGCAATACGGCCTTCCTTTTTAACAGCGATAACCCCAAACTCCACCAGATTTTCCTCCTTTCCTCTGTTTCAAACACTTGCCTGCCAAGGCATCTTCCTGGGCCATCTTGTTATCTGTATATCTAAGGCTCCACCCTCTCCGTAATCAATCCCCCCATCTCCCTTGTCCCCACCTGGATATTACCTGGCTTCATTATATCATAGGTGCGATAGCCCGCTTGTAGGACTTCGCTGGTTGCTTTGTCTATCGCTTCAGCCTCTCTGTTGAGGCCAAAGGAGTAGCGTAGCATCAGGGCTACACTTAATATAGTGCCAATGGGATTGGCTAGATTTTGCCCTGCCCTTTTGGGGGCACTGCCATGAACCGGTTCATACATGCCAAGTTTCCCCACCCCTAAGCTGGCTGAGGGAAGCATCCCCATTGAGCCGGCTAGCATCGCTGCCTCATCGGTTAAGATATCACCAAACATATTCTCGGTGACAATGACATCGAACTGGGCAGGTCGCTGCACCAGCCGCATGGCGCAGGCATCCACTAGCATGTGCTCTAGCTCCACATCAGGATATTGACCGGAAAGCTCTGAAGCTATCTGCCGCCATAGGCGAGATGACACTAGGATGTTGGCTTTATCTACCGAGGTAAGCTTCCTACGCCTACTTCTGGCCAATTCAAAGCCTACCCTTAAGATACGCTCAATCTCGTGCTCAGAGTAGGACAAGGTGTCAATGGCATGCCTGCCTCGGGAAGTTTGCCACTGCTTTTGGGGCTTTCCAAAATAGAGCCCTCCGGTAAGCTCACGCACCACTATGAGGTCTACCCCTTCGATAACTTCAGGCTTCAGAGTGGTAGAATCAGCCAACATAGGGAAAACCTTAACCGGGCGCAAATTAGCAAATAGCCCTAGTTCTTTACGCAAACTCAGGAGTCCATCCTCGGGGCGAACCTTAGCTTGGGGGTCATCCCATTTGGGGCCACCCACTGCCCCCAACAATACTGCATCGCATTTGCGGCACATCTGAAGCACCTCGGGGGTAAGAGCCACTCCAAACTGATCTATGGCAACTCCACCTACTGCGCCCCAGTGGAGGCAAAACTCATGGCCAAACCTTCTGCCCCCCGCTTCCAGAACCTTTATACCTTGATCAATAACCTCAGGTCCAACACCATCACCGGGCAAGACAGCAATATCAAGTCTCATCCTGGGCCTCTAAGTACATCCAGAACTGCTCGATTGCCCGAGACCGCTCGGTTAATTTCCTCTTAGTATGCTCAATCAGTCCTCCTGACAAAATCAACTGCAGCATGAATCCTGGGTAGGGCTTAGCTTGGAATACCTTTCCACAGGTGAGATTGTCGATCTCGCCGCTGGATAATTCAACTTCCAGAATATCGCCACAGTTCGTCCCCTCCACTGTCTCAAGGCATTCCAGGATGGGCAAGCCAATATTTATGCAATTGCGGAAGAAAATTCGAGCGAAGCTTCTAGCGACAAGGCAGGAGATACCTGCTGCCTTAATTGCTAAGGGAGCATGCTCCCGTGATGAGCCGCAGCCAAAGTTAGCACCTGCCACAATGATATCTCCCGGCTGCACTCGGGCTACAAAGTCCGGGTCGATATTCTCTAGGCAATGCTTGGCTAGCTCAACAGGTTGGGAGATATTAAGATAACGAGCGGGAATGATTGCGTCGGTATCCACATTGGCACCATATTTATGAACCCTCCCCTTAAGCTTCAAAAGGTCTCTCCCCTTCCACGAGGCAAAAGCTTGAAGGCCTATTCAGAGCTTTCTGCCCCGATCTTTCTGGTAATTGCACCGGCAACTTCTCTCTTCCTTCCTTTTAGAGATTATCTCTTTACTTGATGGTATAGCTTATACTTACACTAACCGCTATTTCCATCTCAGCCGGGCTAATGGGAAGGGCTAGCTCAACGTACTCCATTCCCCTAACCTCCTGCCTATATTTTCCCCATTTTACTTTATAAGTTGTTCTGTTTCAACCTAGGATTTCTTGCCCTTTAGGAAGCAAGCCCGGACAAGGGATCTCCCGTGAAGATACAATGAAGGGGAATCCTTACAGGGGTGAGACCAATAGTTAGGCAGGTTATCAGGATTTCGGATATATCCCCTGCCATAGAAGGGAATCCCTCAGGCTAACTACAAAGCTATTCGGAGATTTTCGGCCTACGATGAGCCCCAAAAGGCCACAGGCCGCCTTTTTGGGAGTAAGCACCACTTCCAGCTAGCAAGGAAGATAATAGAGGGAATTATCTCCACAACTCCCTCGCTGATGAAGGGTTTGGTTCTCGGAGATGTCCGAAGTTAGGTCTGAAGGTCAGGACTAGCCATTGTATTTTAGGCTGCTTTATTGTAAAATGAAAATAGTATAGGTTTATGGGGCACTGAAGAAGCGTTGTCATCTGGAACTGACCCCATGTGCCTGATCGTGGTGGTGTTGGCGGAGCGATTAGCTTAGACCAAGAGCTTAGTGCCGCGGATTTAAGCTCTTGGTCTTTGACTTTGGAGGGGAAATGACACAGCTTGAAGCGGCGAGGAAAGGCATCATAACTTCAGAAATGAGGATTGTAGCTGGGAAAGAAAGCATTGATGCTGAACTGGTGAGGCAGGGGGTGGCTCAAGGGACAATAGTGATTCCGGCAAACATCAGGCATCGCAATCTTAATCCCTGTGGCATTGGTAAAGGGCTTAGCACCAAGGTAAATGCTAACATTGGTACTTCAGTCGATCGGAGTGATGTAGCTGTCGAACTAGATAAGCTTGAGGTTGCCATTGAGTATAAAGCAGATACAGTTATGGACCTGAGCACAGGGGGTGATATTGCCGCCATTCTAGGTAGCATCATCGCTGCTTGTCCCCTCCCCTTGGGTACTGTGCCTATCTATCAGGCAGGCATTGAAGCCATAGGGAGTCAAGGGGCAATAGTCAGTATGACTGCTGATGACCTCTTTGCTACCATTGAACAGCAGGCCGAAGGTGGGGTTGATTTTATGACTGTGCATTGTGGAGTGACTCGGAGAGCCATCGCCTGCCTCAAGGAGCAAGGGAGGCTGACTGATGTAGTTTCCCGGGGAGGGGCTTTTCTAATCGGTTGGATACTGCATCAAGGGCAAGAGAATCCCCTTTATGAGCAATATGATCGCTTGCTGGAGATAGCCCGAAAATATGACATAACTTTAAGTTTAGGTGATGGGCTACGCCCGGGAAGTCTGGCCGATGCTACTGACCGAGCCCAAATTGAAGAGTTGCTCACTTTAGGAGAGCTAGTGGAGCGTGCCCGGGCAGCAGGGGTTCAAGTGATGGTTGAGGGGCCAGGACATGTTCCCCTCGACCAAATTGTGGCTAATGTGCAGTTAGAGAAGCGCCTGTGTAAGGAAGCTCCTTTCTACGTGCTGGGGCCTCTAGTTACCGACATCGCTGCTGGCTACGATCACATCGCTGGAGCTATTGGCGGGGCCATTGCTGCAGCTAGCGGTGCTGATTTCCTGTGCTATGTTACCCCCTCGGAACATCTCTCCCTACCTGATGTCGAAGACGTGAAGGAGGGAGTGATCAGCGCCCGCATCGCTGCTCATGCCGCTGACATTGTCAAGGGAGTAGAAGGTGCTGCAGAATGGGACAAAAAGATGTCCCTGGCTCGCCAGAGCCTTGATTGGCAGGAGCAGACCAGGCTCTCCCTCGATCCCCAAAAGGCTCATCAAATGCATACTCGCTTTACCCCAACTCAGGCTACTTGCAGCATGTGCGGCCCCTTCTGCGCTATGGCGCTAACCGAGAAATACTTGAAGGTCTCCTCCCCAAAGTGCTGATTATGATGAGAAAGAAGAGGCAAAAATATCCCTTAGCGTCTGTCATGCTTCAAGATTCCCTTTAAACACCTCTCCACCTGCTTGCTAAAATATTTCTGTTGATTTATAATCTAACTGGCAGTCTTAATGCAAGAGTGCTAATTTTGAAAGGAGGTGAGGGATGGCTGTTAAGCTTTCACCCTTGGGAGACCGGGTGGTAATTAAGCCGATCTCTAAGGAGGAAGTGACTAAAGGAGGTATAGTAATACCTGATACCGCTAAGGAGAAGCCCCAGGAGGGTGAGATCATCGCTGTCGGTCCCGGCCGGCTGTCTGATGAGGGGAAACGTATTGCCATGGAGGTGAAGGAAGGCGATAAGATAATCTATGCTAAATACGCCGGCACCGAGATCAAGATTGATGATGAAGAGCTGATCATCTTGAGGGAGAGTGATATTTTAGCCAAGAAATAAGGAGGGAGGAATATGGCAAAACAATTACTTTATGGAGAGGAGGCACGGCGAGCCTTAAAACTAGGGATAGATGCTTTAACCGATGCAGTTAAGGTTACTCTAGGACCCAAAGGCCGGCCTGTAGCACTGGACAAGAAATTTGGCCCACCAACAGTAATTAATGACGGCGTGAGCATTGCCAAGGAGATTGAACTTCCTGACCCGTTTGAGAATATGGGAGCTCAGTTAGTGAAGGAAGCAGCCTCTAATACCAATGATAAGTGTGGTGATGGCACCACAACTGCCACCATCTTAGCCCAGACTATGGTTACTGAGGGATTTAAGAATATAGCTGCTGGGGCAAATGCTATGGGTCTAAAGCGAGGCATCGAAAGGGGAGTGGAGGCGGTAGTAGAGGAACTCAAGAAAATGTCCACCCAGGTAGCTGGCAAGGAGCAGATTTCCCAAGTAGCTGCTATCTCAGCGGTAGATCAAGAGATCGGCGATCTCATTGCTAATGTTATGGAGAAGGTGGGTAAAGATGGGGTTATCACTGTAGAGGAATCTAAAGGGCTAAAGTTTGAGACTGAGTATGTAGAGGGGATGCAATTCGACCGTGGCTATATCAGCCCCTACTTCATCAGCAATGCGGAGAGAATGATAACCGAGATTGAGGACCCTTACATCCTCATCACTGATAAGAAGCTATCCGCAGTATCCGATATGTTGCCTGCATTAGAGAAGATACTTCAGGTAAGCAAGAGTGTGCTAATTATAGCTGAGGACGTGGAAGGGGAAGCGCTAGCCACCTTGGTGGTCAATAGGCTAAGGGGTACCCTCAATTGTCTTGCCGTTAAAGCACCAGGCTTTGGCGATCGTCGCAAGGCAATGCTGGAGGATGTGGCTATGCTCACCGGGGGAAAGGTGATCTCTGAAGAGGTGGGACGTAAGCTTGATTCAGTTACCGTAGCTGACTTGGGCCGAGCACGCCGGGTAACTGCTGACAAGGACAATACCACCATCGTTGAAGGCAAGGGCTCTGAGGAAGACATCAAAGCGAGGATGAAGCAGATCAAGGCTCAGATAGAGGAGACTACCTCTGATTTCGATCGAGAGAAACTTCAGGAGAGGCTAGCCAAGTTAGCTGGTGGAGTAGCAGTGATCAAGGTGGGGGCAGCCTCAGAGGTAGAGCTTAAAGAGAAAAAGCACCGAGTTGAGGATGCTCTTTCGGCTACTCGGGCTGCCGTAGAGGAAGGTATCCTCCCTGGTGGAGGTGTGGCCTTGATCAATTCCATGCCCTATTTAGATAAGCTCATGACTGATGGCGATGAGGCTACTGGAGTAGCTATCTTGAAGCGGGCCTTAGAGGAGCCATTGCGCTGGATTGCCATCAATGCTGCCAGAGAGGGATCGGTGATAGTGGAAGAGGTAAAGAAGAGCCCGAAGGGGGTCGGTTACGATGCCCAAAGGAATGAGTTTGGCAATATGGTAGAGAAGGGGATCATCGATCCACTTAAGGTTGTTAGAACTGCACTGGAGAATGCGGCGAGCGTTGCCGTTATGATACTGACCACCGAGTCATTGGTCACCGATATTCCGGAGAAAGAAAAGGCAATGCCGCCTATGCCGCCGGAGTACTAATCGAGTCGGGCTAGAGCTGGAGAAGCTGTTCGATATGCTCGCCATCACCTGAGGGCCCAACCACAGCCAGGTTAAGCTTTTCAGTGACCAGAAGCTCTCCAGCCAGCCGCTCAAGCTCACTAGCTTGAATGGAGTCGATTGCAGCTGTTACCTCATCCAGGCTGAGGACTTGTCCCAAAAGTAATTCCTGAGCCCCGAGCCAATTAGCCACACTCGGGGGCTCTTCCATGCGTAGCAGCAAGCGCCCTTTACACAACTCCTTAGCCTTAGATAACTCGGCATCGGGGATGGGGGCCGCTTTAAGCCGGCTTAGCTCCTCAACAATGGCTTCGACGGTAGTGAATAAATTCTTAGGGGCAACCGCAGCATAAATAGATAGTGAGCCTGAATCAAGAAACTGATTGACCGAGCTATGAATAGCGTAGGTGAGCGCTCGCTTTTCGCGGATTTCCGTATAAAGACGGCTGCTCATGCCTCCTCCGAGGACAACATTTAGTAAGCTAAGGGCAAAGCGATCGGGATGGCCAAGTGATAACCCGCGCACCGCAAGATACAGATGAGCTTCCTCAGTATCCCGCACCTCAACACAAAGTTGTGGCGACTCTTGGTGGTCATCGGCTGGATACCATGGCCGAGGCATACCGCGATGCAAGTCAGCAAAGGTCTCCTCAACTTTGGCAACTGCTTCCTCAGGCGTGATATTGCCACTAATGCTGATTACTATGTTATTGGCCAGATATTGATGGCTAAAGTAATTTAGTATATCTTGCCGGGTCAGGCCAGCTACTGTCTCTCTACTTCCCGCCACATCGCGCCCTAAAGGTTGATTTGGCCACAGAAGCTCGTCAATGAGCATGCCAGCTCGATGCTGAGGGGAATCCATACTCAGGTTGATTTCCTCAATAATTACCTGGCGCTCCTTGTCTATATCTTGAGAGTCAAATCTAGAATGGCAGAGCATATCAGCCAGGACATCCAGGGCTAGAAAGAAGTGCAGGCAGGCAACTCGACACCAATATAGCGTCAATTCTTTATCTGTACCTCCATTGAGTACCCCACCAACTGCTTCAATAGCCACGGAGATCTCTTTAGCTGTTCTTCGCCGCTCGGTACCTTTAAAGCAAAGATGTTCAATGAAATGGGAAATCCCAGACTCAGCGGCGGTTTCATAGCGTGAACCAGTGCCAATAAACATGCTCAAGCATATCGAGCGGCTGTGAGGCATGGGGCTAACAAGAACCCGTAGGCCATTACTTAAGGTAACCTTTTGATAAGTAGTATCTCCATCCATAGCTTATATTCTAAGACGGTCTTTCTCTGGCGTCAATTTGAGCCGATGGTAGCGTCAATCCTCAAAATTGAGACTCAGCCTGCCAAGAGACACCAAGGCGGGGATTGCCCATGCTGAATCTGGCTGGAAAAACGATGCTGCACCAGAGAGGTAAGGGGAAGCTACAATAAGGGCGTGGAGTCAAGCTGACATTGGCTAAATGGACAGTGAAAACTAGGCTTTGATTTGATATTTAGCTTTGCCCTCCTCATAAAGGTCACCACCGTAAATATCGTTTATCACTGTGGCTGGGAAGTCTTCCACCTCTAAGCGGAGAAGTGCCTCAGCCCCCAGCTCCTCATAGGCTATCACCTCCGCCTTCGTGATGCTCTTGGAAATGAGAGCCCCAGCACCGCCTACCGCAGCGAGATATACTGCTTCGCATTTCTTCATGGCATCTTTCACTGCTGCTGAGCGCATACCCTTACCTATCATCCCTTTTAATCCTTCAGCTATCAAACGAGGTGAGTAACTATCCATGCGGCCGCTAGTAGTGGGTCCAGCAGACCCAATCACTTGCCCTGGCCTAGCTGGAGAAGGGCCCATGTAATATATTGTCTGCCCCTTAATATCGAATGGCAGAGGCTTCCCCTGATCCAAGGCTTCAACCATTCTCTTGTGAGCAGCATCGCGGCCAACATACATAACGCCAGTGAGTAAAACGCTGTCCCCCGCTTTGAGGTCTTTCAAGGCTTCCTCAGTTAATGGAAGTATAACTTTTTTAGCCATAATTATTCTCCTCTGCTTAGACCTTCAATCCCTTCAGGATCTCTGTGGCAATAATACTCCTCTGGAGTTCCAAGGCAAGCTCGGTAGCACTTGTGGCTATAGCATGGCGGCACAGCCTTTCTATAGGTAGCCCTGCCCCGTACCCTGGTCCATTGAAGATGTGAGCCGCTCTGTCAGCGACGCTATGAATCATTTCTGTAGCGAATAGTTTCACCATAGCCGCTTCACAGCGTATTGGCTCCCCCTGGTCTGCTTTCCAAGCAGCTTCATAAACCATAAGTCTAGCGGCGTGAATACTTATGGCCATATCAGCTAACGCTGCTTGTATACTAGGCCGTCCGGAAATAAGCTGCCCAAATGACTGCCAAGATTGAGCTTGGGTGGTTGATTCCTGGAGCAATCTCTGAGCTACGCCTATGCATCTGGCACCTCTGATGATACGTCTCGGGGGAAGCCATCTTTTACCTAAATGGAAAGCCTTGCCCTCTTCTCCTAATATATTTTCTGCTGGCACTTGGCAATGATCAAAGACCAAGAAAATGGGTTCTCTCACCTGAGCTTGCCACCCGGCCTTTTCTTCACCACCGGTCACCGCAAATCCTGGAGTACCTTTATCTACCAAGAAGCAAGTTACCCCTTCTCTTGGCCCCTTCTCGGGGTCGGTGGTGGTGAAAACCACAGCAAAGTAGTCTTTGCCTGCTTTGGAAAGGGAGACCTTCTTACCGCTGAGCACATAATGACTGTTTGCCTTTCCTGCTCTCATTTCTATACCGGCAAGGTCCTTCTCTGGCTCCATTAGCGCCAGGTAGGCATGCTTTTGCCTCTGAAGCAGCGGGAGCAGGTATCTTTCCTTTTGTTTCTCATTGCAATCAAAAAGGATAGGGCTGACATCACCAAAATTGAAGGGGACGATTGTCTGAGCCAGTTCTTCCTCAACCAGGCAATTGCCTAAAGTGCCCAAACCAACGCCACCAAGCTCCTCTGGTACGCTCACCCCCCATAACCCCATACTTTTGACCATCTCAATTAGTTTTTCTTCCCTCTCAGAAGGAAGACATGTCCTGGCATCGCTCATGTCAGCTGCTCGCCCCAAAATCTGCCTCTCCAGGGGTATCAGTTGACCCTTGACAAAATCCCGAACTTGAGTCTGAACCATTCTCAATTCTTCAGGTAGGCTGAAATCCATTTTAATACCCCTCTGGTAGGGATGGCACTGCTCACTGCCGACAAGTCAAACTGGGCTGATAACTTCCTCCACAAATAGATCTAAATCGAGCTCGTCTTCATCCCCTATTCGTTGCTCGAGTCTGGACATAACTTCTATCATACGGCGATTGACAATATAATGCTTGATGGTAGTATCCACTTGGGGACAAACCAAAACACAAGCATCACACCGATCGCAGTCCTCACCGACTATACTTTCCAGTGCCATCGACGTCCGTTGCTCTGTCTTCTCACGGCGAGAGGGCTCACGAGCTAGTATGGGACAGATATCTATACAATTCCCGCAGCCTATACACTCTTTATGCCCGGCAAGGTCTTCAGTTATATTCAAAGCGTGAGCGGGATTAAACCCACTGGAAAGGAGGCGACACCGAGCTACTGGTGGGCTATGAATGTTCAAGATTTCATTTAGAATGCCTTCGATCTCTTTGACATCCCTTTGAATACGAAGCGGCATATATTGTCCCCCCAGGTTTTTAGGCTATTTTTATCTGACCAACAGCTAATGCTTGTCTACCATAATCTGGCAGGTAATCAGGCATGTGACTGGCGTAATCGGGTAGAAGCAATGGTGAAATCGCCCTTGATCCCGCAATCCCAGCCCGCTCAAGCTCCCGCTGCCATTGGCGCACATGGTCTAGCCTGAGAGAGCCTAGTTTTACTCCCTTAACATACTGAGCTGCTGCTCTACCTGCTCTCCTGCCAAAAACGAATATGTCCAATGTTGAGTTGCCGATGAGCCTATTCCTACCGTGGACTCCCCCCTCACATTCGCCAGCAGCAAACAATCCTGGTACAGTAGTAGCTCCTTCAGGATTGATCCTAATCCCTCCATTTTGGTAATGCAGTGTAGGGTAGGCCAATATTGGTTCGGTGATTATATCAATATTGTAGCGCCCAAACTGGCGAACCATAGCAGGGAGTTCCCGGCCGATAGTACCTGATCCACGGATAATGTCAATCATCGGTGAATCTAGCCACACACCAACTTCCCCTGTTGGGGTCTTTATCCCTATACCCCGTCTACATTCTTGAATAATAGCTGCGGCCACCACATCTCGCGGGTCTAAAGGCATGATGAATTGCTCTCCATCAGCATTGACCAACTGAGCCCCCAGGGTTCTAACCTTCTCGGTAACCAATTGCCCCAGTATCTGCACCGGATAGGCTGCACCCGTGGGATGATATTGCATCGTATCCATGAAGATTAGCTCAGCGCCCACCCGATAAGCTAATACCAGCCCATCAGCAGTAGCCCCATAATGGTTAGTGGTGGGAAAGGCCTGAATGTGCAACCGCCCCATGCCACCAGTGGCTATGACCACCGCTTTGGCTCGCACCAGGCTCAATTCATTGGTCTCTAGGTTTACTAGTATTGCTCCAGCTACCTGCCCTTTATCATCCATCAATAGCTCTATTACCGGTGAGAATTCCAAATAATTTATTTGCCGGTTCCTGATCTCATCACGCAGGACACGCATTTCCTCCAGACCAGTATAATCTCGGGCTGAATGCAACCTCAGCCTTGAGGCACCACCACCGGATAGTTCATGGATTGAACCATCTGGATTCTTATCCCACATGACACCGAGTGACTCCAGCCAATTTATCACACCAGGGGCATCTCTTACTAACACCTCTACCAACTCAGGCACATTGGTGAAGCCCCCCCCACCCATCGTATCCAGGTAATGAATAGCTGGAGAATCGTTGGGCCTATCGGCTGCCTGTGTTCCTGCTTGAGCTCCCACAGTGTTAGCATCGCCCAGGCGAAGCTTGGTTACCAGTAAGACATCAGCTCCATTTTCCTGGGCTAGAAGCGCTGCTGATGCTCCAGCCCCCCCGCAACCAATTACCAGTATATCCACATCATAATCAATTCTTAAGAGGTCAATTTTATCGGGGTCGATGCGGCTATTTCCCTCCAGCACATCAGCCATCTCGTTGGGTGTGCGACTACCTTTGTTTGGTCCTACTAGTAACTTGCGCATCCCTTCCTCAATAAAGTCAGGGTGAAATTTCTGTAACAAAGGCGCTTTTTCCTCAAGGGTAATGCGAGGAAATGTCTCCTTTAACCGCCTCTGCCTAGTAGCCTCTACTTTACGGATGCTTTCTTCCATATAACCAGGATATGGCATTTTAATTGCCCTCCACCGCATAGTTTTAGTAAGCGGGTTCTATTTCACGCCCTGCATACCGACGCTTTAGCTCGCTCTGCTCCATCTTTCTTAATTCTTCTATCTCGGCATCAAATTTACCTGCCTCTATCTCGGCTATCCTGTCCTCTAAGTGCTTGGAGGGAGGAGCAAGATAACGACCATACAAGCGCCGAGATAGTAAAGCTATATTGTAAGGCACCAGCCCTTGCGGACACCGAGCAGCACACAAACCGCACATCACACAATCGAATGACTTAATAGCTACCTCTCGGATATCACCTCTTAGGGCATCGGACATGAACCACATCACTTCAATGTCCTGGGGACAGGTTTTAGTGCAATTATTACAGCCAAAACACTTAACCAGATCAGGGTAAAGCTTCAACACCTGCTCTCCATTTGCCTCCACCTCCTCCAAATTATAAAGAGCCTTGGCAGCGGGGAAGAATGGAATCTGCACCAAATACATATCTTGCTCAATGGTTTTCTGACAGGCAAGATCATATCTTAGTTGAGGATCGTTTTTAAAGTTGTAAACAGTGGCGCAGGCACCACAAAATCCAGCACGGCAGCCACAACCGCGAATCATCCTGTAGCCACAATATTCAAGGGCTGTCAAGATGGTGAGTCCCTCGGGAACCTGATATCGACTGCCCATAATGTAAATATCAATCATTCGAGCTTCAGCCATTTTTGCCCCCACCTACAAGATTACTTCCTTATGCCGAGCAGCGTGGCATTGGAGATTAACTGCCACCGGCAGGCTAGCAATATGGGCAGGAAAAACCTCAGCATGAACTGCAAGCGCAGTGATCCTGCCACCGTATCCCATCGGCCCGATGCCTAGGTTGTTAACTCGCCGTAAGATTTCTTTTTCCAAATCAGCAACCTCAGCATCTGGGTTCGGCTCGCCCAGTTTCCGCAATAACGCTTTTTTAGCTATCAATAAAGTTCGTTCTGCTGTTCCCCCTACCCCCACACCAACAATAAGTGGGGGGCACGGATTACTACCAGCCTCGTCGACGGCATTTACCACAAAATCAATAACCCCCTGGCGACCACGTGCTGGAGGCAACACAGCAAATCTGGTCATGTTTTCGCTGCCGCCTCCTTTAGGCATTACGATAATTTTGAGCTTATCGCCGGGAACGATATCGGCGTGAATAATTGCCGGGGTGTTATCTTTAGTATTTACTCTGGCCGAATAAGGCTGACGCACCATCGATTTGCGCAAATAACCTTTATCGTAACCTTGGCGTACTCCTTCATTCACTGCGGTGTAAAAGTCACCACCGGTTATGTGAACCTCTTGCCCTAGCTCAAGAAAGATGACTGCGGCACCACAATCCTGGCATATAGGAATTAGTTCCCGAGCTGAGATGTCTGCGTTTTCTAGTATTCCATCTAGCACCTGGCGCGCCACAGGGGATTCTTCTCCCTCTCGTGCTTGCTTGAGAAAAGCAAGCACATCTTCAGGAAGATGGATGCTTGCCTCTTGGAACAAATTGGATATAGCTTCCGTTACCTGTTGACAATCAATAACTCTCATAATAGCCAGCTCCTTTTGTCCCCATTAGCTCATAACTCTAAATCGCTGGGTAGCTAATCGAGTAACTTAATCTATTAGATTTCCCCCTGCCCTTGGAAATTCTAGCACCTGGATGAGCTGGGCGTCAATAGCATATAGTTCCTGCCTTAAAGATGACCCAATGCTTTGGGGGATGGTTACCGATTCCTCCCCAGTACAGTTTTGTGGCAAGATTTTCCTCAAGCGATATAGTAAAATAACAAAGTAAGTAACATGCCCACCCCGATTAGGCACCAATATCTCGAGATTAAGCAAAGATACCCTGAGGCTATTGTCCTGTTTCGCTTAGGGGATTTTTATGAGGCATTCGATGAGGACGCTAAGATCGCCTCTAAAGAGCTGGAGATTGTCCTTACTTCCCGAGAGATGGGCAAAGGACACCGCTTTCCTATGGCAGGCATCCCCTGTCATGCCCTCAGTAGTTACTTGGCTAAACTGGTCAATCATGGCTATAAGGTAGCTATCTGTGAACAACTGGGTGACCCTGATGCTGCCATCGGGCTAGTGCCCCGCGAGGTAGTTCGGGTGGTAACTCCAGGCACTGTGATTGAGCCCAGCCTCCTCGAAGGGAAGACAAACAATTACCTGGCCAGCGTGGTTGTGGATCAACAGGAGGCTGGAGTAGCTTATGTTGACATAACCACCAGCGAGTTTGCCACTACCCAGCTTCCCGCTCACCGTCTCCCTGCTGAACTGGAGCGGCTACGGCCATCAGAGGTTCTCTTCCCCCACAGTGCCCCTTCTCCTAGCTGGACACTGCCCTCCCCGCTTACCCGCCTTGACGACTGCCACTTTGAGTTAGAGTGGGCTTACCAAGCCTTGTGCCAACATTTTGAAACAAGTTCGCTGGACGGTTATGGCTGCGCTCACCTCCCTTTGGCTATCCGGGCTGCTGGCTCAATCATTCATTATCTTGGGGAGACTCAGAAAGGGGCGCTGGCGCAGCTCACTCGACTGACTACCTATTCTACAGACTCTCACCTGCTTGTCGATGCCCAGACACAACACAACTTGGAGCTCTTTCAAGGTAGCCGCTCGGGAACCACTTCTGGCTCCCTCCTCTCAGTCATCGATCTAACCAAGACAGCAATGGGGGGGAGGCTGCTTAGGAAATGGCTGGGGCAACCTCTGCTGGACATAAAGGAATTGACTTACCGGCAGGAGGCTATAGAGTGGTTGGCTACCAATGCCCTTGCTCGGCGTAAAATTATCTCCCTTCTCACTCAGGTAGCTGATATAGAACGTTTGCAGAGTCGCATAAGCGGTGGACTGGCTACCCCCAAGGAGCTAGTTGCCCTGCAACATAGTCTGGAGGTAATTCCACAAATAAAAGCTCTTCTTTCGGGAGCGGAAATTTTGGAACAGCTTCGGGCAAAACTTGAGCCTGGCGATGAGGTATGCTATTTAATTCTTGAGGCTATTGTTGCCGAATCAGCCAGTCTAGGTGAGGGGGAGGTGATAAAATCGGGATTTTCTCCCCAACTGGATCAGCTTCGCCTTGCTGCGGCAAATGCTAAGCAATATTTAGCCAACCTAGAGCAGGAAGAGAGAGCCCGCACCGGGGTCAAGTCGCTCAAAGTAGGTTACAACAAGGTCTTCGGCTATTATATCGAGGTGAGCCAAGCCAATTTGAGCCAGGTACCACCCAGCTACATCCGCAAGCAAACGCTATTAGGAGCGGAGAGATTCTTCACCCCGGAGCTAAAGGAGTATGAGTCCCTTATCCTTAATGCTCGAGATAGTATTGCTGAGCTTGAAGCTAGCCTATTTCGCCAAGTATGCCAGCAGATAAGCTTTGCTCGGGAGCAGCTCCAAACCACATCCTACGCCTTGGCTCAGCTTGATGCCTTCTCCGCCCTGGCTGAGGTAGCAATGCGCTATAGCTATATCCGCCCCGAGCTTACTGAGGATGAGGCTATATTCATCACCGCAGGGCGCCATCCGGTTGTGGAGCGAAGCCTCAGTGAGGGAAGCTTTGTCCCTAATAATACCTACCTGGCCAACAAGGATACCCAGCTTATCATTCTTACCGGTCCTAATATGTCGGGAAAGTCAACCTATCTTAGGCAAGTAGCCCTTATCGTGCTCCTGGCGCAGATCGGTAGCTTTGTCCCCGCAGAGCAAGCCTCAATTGGCCTGGTTGATCGCATCTTCACCAGGATCGGGGCTCAAGAGGATATTGCTGCCGGGCAATCTACCTTTATGGTGGAAATGATAGAGACCGCCAACATTATTAACAATGCTACGCCGCGCTCTTTGCTCATTCTCGATGAGATTGGTCGAGGCACCTCAACTTATGATGGGCTCTCGGTAGCTTGGGCAGTAGCTGAATACATTCATAACCACCCTAAATTAGGAGCAAAGACCCTGTTTGCTACCCATTATCACGAGTTAGTAGAGCTAGCCAGCCTCTTACCACGGGTAAGGAACTTCAATGTAGCGGTAAGTGAGGAGAGGGGCAAGGTCATTTTCCTGCGCAAGATCATCCCTGGCTCAACCAAGAAAAGCTATGGCATCCATGTGGCGCAACTAGCTGGCTTACCTAAGTCGGTGGTACATCGTGCCCAGGAAGTGCTAAGTCAGCTTGAGGCGAACCAGCTTGGCGGGCAAAGAAGGTCTCGCCGCAAAGATTCCCAGGTGACGGCGCAGCAGCTCCCCCTCTTTGGGCCGAAGCCCCCAGTAGTAGATGAGCTAATCGAACTAGATATTGACTCCCTGACTCCCCTTGAGGCGATCACCAAGCTCTATGAGCTCAAGCAAAAAACCCAAGAAACCTGGCAGCCTCAATAATGGAGAGGGGGCGCAAAAGATTTAAGCTGAAAGCGAGGCGGAGCGATGTCTAAGATAATTTTCCAGTGTCTGAGCGTTCCTTACTGCAAAGGCTTCAGCATCGTTGTTAAAGTAAATATAAACTGCATCTAGGTCTTGGGCAAGAGAAGTAATTCTCTCGGCCCATTGGGCTAGCTCTTCATCAGAATAGCAGCTCCAATATAAGCCGCTGCTCCCATGGAAGCGGAGGTAAGCGAAAGAAGCGGTGGCCACCACAGGGGTAGTTAAGCCGGGCATATCAAAGACACATAGGCCGGCATTATGGCGGCGCAGGATATGGAATACCTCAGCATCAAGCCAGGACTGGTGACGGAATTCGAATACGTGACTCGGGCCTTGAGGCAGTAGGCAAAGAAACTCCTCCAATAGTTTATCATCACGTTTCAACTGAGGGGGTAGCTGGTAGAGGAGGGGGCCTAGTTTCTCCTCTAAGAGGCAAGCCCGGAGCAAGAAATTCTTCAATGCTTCCTCAACATTGCGGAGTTTCTTTATATGGGTAATAAATCGACTCACTTTCACCGCGAAGGTGAAACCAGAAGGTGAAGAATTATGCCATGCGGTAAAAGCATTCTCCGAGGGGAGGCGGTAGAAGGTGTTGTTGAGTTCCACCGTGGTGAAATGCTGAGCATAGAACTCGAGCCACTTTGTTTTGCTCAATCCTTTAGGATAGAATCTCTCCTGCCAATGGTCATAATGCCACCCGCTAGTTCCGATGAAGTAACTGGCTACCACTGTCCGATTCACTTAATGCGCCTTTATCATCCGACCCATTTCTCTCTCGGCTTCCCGTCGGGCAAGAGTTTGGCGCTTATCATAAATCTTCTTGCCCCTTGCCAATCCTAGCTCCACTTTAGCTATGCCCTCTTTAAGGTATAGCTTAAGGGGCACTAAAGTAAAACCTCTTTCCGCCACCTTGGCGGTGAGCTTATTGATTTGTCCCCGATGTAGCAGCAGCTTTCGTGGCCGCATTGGTTCATGATTATAACGATTACCTTGTTCATAATGAGCAATATGGGCACCTAATAGCCATAACTCCCCGTTCTGGGGCCTGGCAAAAGAATGGTGCAGATTTACCTTGCCAGCTCGAATTGACTTGATCTCAGTGCCACTGAGGACAATGCCAGCCTCGATAGTTTCTTCAATATTATAATCGTGAAATGCCCTACGGTTAACAGCAATAGTCTTTAGTGTTGCCATCTTAGCTTAAACTGGGAGGTGCGAAAGGCTTGTCGTCAAACTGTCTTACCCTGTGAGTGTTCAGCTATCAGTACTTAGCATTCAGCTTTTTCAATTGACAAGGTCACCCAATCCGCTCAAATCCCTCTTTAGAAAAGGGGGACTAGGGGGATTTGCTGAAAGCTGACGGCTGAACGCTTACCTTTTTAGCTTAACCTATTGTACCATAGGTTGAAACGAAGGTAAAACAAGATAGTTTATTTATCTCGAAAATAGATTCCCCATGTGTCATTGCAACCCTGAGCGAAGCGAAGGGGAAGCAATCTCACTCTCATTATCCCGAGATTGCTTCGGGGCCTTGCCCCTCGCAACGACATACCTATTTTCATGATTCGCTGGTGGGCAGCCGCCCATGGGGGTTTATTCCCGAAATTTTGCTTCATATGAAGTTCCTCTGCTGCCACCGAATAGTGGTTAGG
>DEIJ01000063.1:0-2773 GCA_002352365.1 Dehalococcoidia bacterium UBA2777
TCCTTGGCCAGAAATCCAAAGATTAGGGCGGTGGCTGCCTGCCACTCTCCAAAGCCACAAGGGGCAAATATGGGGGCAAAGAAGCTTCCTAGTTGAGCGATCCAGCTCTCAGAGCTAGCGTACTCCACTCCCCAGGGCATACTCCCCAAGAACCAGATAAGCACCACTACACTGAAGATCACCGTTCCTGCTCGGATCAAAAACAGCCTCCCCCTCTCCCACATGTGCACCACCACCCCCTTTACGGTGGGCAGACGATAGGAAGGGAGCTCCATGACGAAGTGGCCGGAGGGTCCAGAAAGCAGGGTTTTGCGCAATACCCACGCCATCATGATGGCCAGGATTATCCCCATAAGGTAGAAGGAGAAGACCACTGCTCCTTGATAGGCGGTAAAAAAAGCTGCGGCAAGGAGGGTATAGATGGGAAGTCTAGCTCCGCAGGACATCAGCGGATTTATCAAGATGGTGGTAATCCTATCTTTGGGGTTCTCTATGGTTCTGGTGGCCATGATAGCGGGGACATTACAACCAAAGCCCAATAACATGGGGATGAAAGACCGGCCATGAAGCCCAATGCGGTGCATCAGGCGGTCCATAACGAAAGCGGCTCTGGCCATGTATCCGCAATCCTCGAGTATGGCTAGGGCGGCAAATAGTAGGAAAATAGGGGGGATAAATATCAACACTGAGCCCACCCCGGAGATAATGCCCTCACCCAAAAGTGACCCCAGCCAAGCAGGGGAGATGCCCACTGTCCTTTCACCTAGCCAGCCAAAGCCAGCATCAATCCAGTCCATAAGTGGTCCAGATAAAGTGAAGGTGAATTCAAACATAGCCAGCATCGCTAGCAAAAATATGGGGATACCCCAGGCCCTACTCACCACCACTCTATCAATCTTATCGGAGGTGGTGAGCCCTTCTACCGGCGGCCGCCTCAGGGTTTCCTTAAGTAGCCCGCTGATGAACCCATATCTCCTCTCGGCGAGAATGGTTTCGGCGTCATCTCCGTAGATACTCCTCAGATGGGAGAGGCTGTCCTCTTTGGCCTTAAGTATCTCTTCCCGATTCATCTGGGCTCCTCCTGCGATTTAATAGTGCATCTCATTTGCAATTAAATATTCAAAAAAGAGAAATTCCCTACTTGCCCTGGATCATTCTGGTGATCTCCTCGTCACCCTCTAAAAGCTTTATTGCCAGCCACCTGGGAAAATACCCGCGGCAGAGCTCCTCATCTTGGCAGATCAGACTCTCAAGTTTTTCTATTTCCTCCTCTACCTCGCTTCCATAGTCCACCTTGAATCCCCTCCTCTCGCCTTTGGCCTCAAAGGTGCTTACTATCTTTTGGAGCAACTCCCCGGTGCCATCATTGTGGCTGGCCACCAGGCGTACCACGGGAACTCCCAGGAGCCGCGAGAGATTCGGCATATCGATTTGGTAGTTCCGGGATTCGGCTATATCGCTCATGTTCAGTACCAAGATCAATTTGGCCCCCAGTTCCAGCAACTGAGTAGTAAGATATAGATTTCGTTCCAGGTTGGACGAATCCACAATTTGAACTACTAAATCTGCCCCCCCCTCCAGAATGAACTTTCTGGCGATGACCTCATCCAGAGAATAGGCGGTGAGGCTATACACCCCAGGGAGATCTGTCACCTTGACGGTATAATCACCATAATGGCAATCTCCCTCCTTCTTCTCCACGGTGACCCCGGGCCAATTCCCCACATGCTGGCGTGCCCCAGTCAGATTGTTAAATACCGTAGTTTTGCCTGAATTGGGGTTCCCCACCAAGGCAATAGTTATCTCCTTAGCCATTTTCATACCTCTTTAACTACAATCTTCTGAGCCATTCCGTAACCCAAGCCCCACCTGGAATTTCCCACTTGCACAATGATCGGTCCAGGGTGGCTCTGGATAACCTTCACACTTACTCCCGGGTGCAAACCCATGTCGGCAAGCCTTCTTTGAAGTCCCCTTCCAGCATTTACGGACACCAAGGTGACCTGAGCACCAGGGCTGACCATACTTAGCGGTATAAATACCCCTTGCAACTAAACCTCCTCAACGAAAATGTTGGCTGCCTCTTCCTTACGCAGGGAGAGATGATAACCTTTGATCCTTATCTCCATAGGGTCTCCCAGGGGGGCGATTCTTTCCATCTCTACCTCTGCCCCGGGAACTACTCCCATATCCAGGAGGCGCTGGCGAACTGCTCCACCACCTTTTATCTTGGTGACCTTGCCCCTCTGCTTGGGCTTGAGCTCAGCTAGAAGTCTTGTTGCCATATCCTTTGGTGAAGTTGCCTTTCATTCGCGGTTATCGACCTCAAAAAATTGTTTCCCCTGGCATTGGTCGCAGTAGCCTTGGAGATGAATCTGGATGGAAGCAACCTTGAAGTTCTTTTCATGCTCTACCTCCTTTTTGAGTTTATCGGTCTGGGGGCTCTGGAACTCGCTGATTCTGCCGCAGCGAAGGCATATCAGGTGGCAATGCTCCACCTTGGGCTTCGCCTCATAGTGGAGGTGATCTTGCTCGAAGCGGTGCTCCTCAATCAGCCCTAGCTGCTTAAAAAAGTGCATTGCGCGATATACGGTGGATAGGCTGATCCGGGGCTGTAATTCTTGAGCACGGCGATATAGTTCGATGGCATCAAGATGTCCCTCTTGCTGACGAATAAGCCCAAGCAGGGTTTGGCGTTGACTGGTAAGACGATAATTTCTGGGTGTAGCCATCCCCAAGTGCGATCTCCTAACTTCACTGATGCTAATGAATT
>DEIJ01000063.1:2783-6253 GCA_002352365.1 Dehalococcoidia bacterium UBA2777
CAGTTGCAATATTGTAACAAAATCTCACCCTGATGTCAATACCGCTGTCGGCTCCTTAAGTAATGTTATGATCCATGGTATACAGTTTATGGGGAGATAGAGGGGGGTGGGGGAGGTAGTAATGTAACTTGATCAATAGATGTGGGTAACACTCCTGGTAGAATAGGGAAGGTAAATAATGCCCTATCTAGGGGGCTACCCACATGGACAAGTATATCATAGAGAGAAGGAGAGAAGGACGGGATGAGATTATAGTCCTTTGCAAAATAGCTTGTATAGTGTGCTGTTAATGCATTACAAAATCCCCCTAAATCCCCCTTTAGAAAAGGGGGACTAAGGGGGATTTGACTCTCCCCAACGGCAAGGAGGATTATAAAGAATTTTGCGGATGACTATAGCCTGGTTTAAGAGGTATGAAGAGATAGGCAATATAACTCAGGTATGTAGAGAGTTTGGCATTAGCCATAAGACCTTCTACAAGTGGTGGCCTTATTACGCTAAAGAAGGCATTCCTGGTCTTAAGGATCGCTCTAAACACCCTAAAAGCCATCCCAAGGCCGTGCCTAAGGAAATTGCCCAACTCATCGTGAAATTGCGTCAAAAAAGCCACTATGGGCCTCGTAGGCTAGCTTTTTACCTTTTAAGCGAGAGAATGGGATTAACTTGAGCGTCTACGGCGTCTATAGGCTGCTGGTGAGGGCGGGATTGGTAAAGCCAAGGAAGGTCGAAAAGAGTCATCACACCGATGATGAGGAATTCCGAAACCTTAGGGGATTCAGAAAACCTGCCAAGAGGAGGAAGGAATTATCCCGGTTCCTGGATTTCTTTTAGTAACGACGACCTCACTCAGCTTTAGGCTGGATGACTCCGCTGGAGAAGCTGCGTTCCTTCCCCGAGTACCAGGGTGTTACCCCGTCTTTAAAGGGTGTTACCCATGTTTGAAGACATCACACCCAAACATAGGTACAATCTCGTAGCCGACAAAATCGACCCCGATTTCGGGGGCATAGTCCGTACAAGTCTCTAAGCCGCACCGTGCACCAGGTTCATCATGGAGAAGACAAGCCCATCTCCATCACCACCCCAGCATCATTGAACCTCTTATGAGCACTAATCGCTCGAGGTATTTCTGCTCTCGTTTCCTCCCAGAGCATTTTCACTTTGATCCCATTAATGCCCCCTTGGTCAGTTACATACTTCCCGTAATCAAGCATACCAGTGGAAAGCCCGACAGTCATAGTAGCGAGTAGCCCAAGGAAAGCGGCACGCACCCCAATCCTCACCACCCTCTCCTTTTCCGCTGGCCCAGCCTCAGAGAAATGAGCTCGACCTTATCCTCATATGGCTTGATCTTCTCATCGATCTGCTGGCGGAGAACTGCGATAGCCTGTTGTAGATATTCCAGGTGCTCCAGATGCATCCGAATAAGAAAGCGGTGATGCTCGTTTACCTGTCCCTCTAGTGCTTCCACCAGTTGAGGTATCTTATGCCGTAGCTTGCCCTTGGCCAGGTCTGCGGTCTCCTCAGGGCTCATTTCCCCTGCAAGTAGCGATTCCAGCATCGCTCGACCAGATACGCCGAAGGTATCACTGGCCACTGATGACAGCTTGATGTTGGCATCCTCCAACACCTTCTGAATCCGGTTCTTCTCCGCAGATGCCTGCTCAGTGAGCTTCTTGCGATAGCGGCACAGGTCACGTAGCTCTCGAATAGGCTTAGGTGGAATCAGACTGGGCTTCAGCAGACCCCAGCGTAATAGACGGGCAATCCACTGAGCATCCTTCAAATCTGTCTTCCTGCCCGGCACTTGTTTCATGTGATTGGCATTCACCAACAGTATTGCCACCGTGTCCTCCAGGATGTGGAACACTGGCCTCCAATAAATGCCCGTGCTTTCTACAGCAACATGGGTACAGCTATTCGCCTCCAGCCAGTCACGCAGCTCCAGGAGCCCTTTGGTAGTGGTGGCGAAGGTATGTAAGTATTCCTTCGGCTGCTTCTTTAGGTCTCCAATTAGAAGAGAGGCGACCACTGTCTTCTTATGCACATCCAGCCCACAGCAGTGCTCCAGCACTGCCTCCCACATAGCTTGTGTTCCCTCTCGTTAAACTTGCATCATCGCCCTCCCTATGATAGATTAAGCCAGCAGGCTCAGCCATAGATTGCCTCACCGAAAGGGCTAATGCAAGCCTTTTTCATTCTGCACTGTGAGCGGCCGCTCATGAAGGTTTTCGAGGTAAATACTAGAAAGCCTGTGACACGGACCCCTGTTCCTCGTATTCAGGATCAATCATCATGCTAACTTTTACCTGGGGGTACTAATCTAAACCTCTCCCAATCCTCTGGGTCTACAAGATCATATGGGAACTCGATGGGTCCCTCGCTGTAAGGTAATATCTTGCCATCATGAACCTTGTAAACCATTTCCCAGGGGGCATAAATCGGCCACGTATCGCTCATAGTCACTGGTGGCATAATCCCACTAGTGGCGTCATAGTCCTTCATGCTGGCGAGGGCATTCCTGACCGCAGCGCCGCTTAAATTCTCAACCCCGACTTGCTCTGTTGCCAGCCTTATGCCTCCAACAGCAATCTGCCCACCTGTCCAACCAAGGAGGTACGCGTCGTCGGTAAGCTCTGCTACACCGCGATATCTCTTCGCCGCCTCCATTATATCTTTGCCTATTGGCAGATCTCTTATTTCTGCCAGTGATGGCATATGTCGCATGATGAGCCACCCCTCGCAATCTCTCTTACCTGCTATGTCAATTTGCTTCTGGGCCATGGGGTATGCTGCCATCAATTTTATGCCTTTCTTCATAATCTCTAATCTAGCCCCATCCTTGACCTGAACCGTCTGCGTCTGGCCGAAAGACATCAACACGATCCAATCTGGTTTCTCCCTTGCTAGCCTCAACCACTCAGTGGAGGTGTCGAGTGTCCCGAACATGGACGGAAACGCGCCACCTATGTATTCCATGCCAAATCTAGGTGCATACTTCCTCACCGCTTTATCTAGATCATAACTTGGTGGGTAATCTATGCCCATCAACCCGACCCTGAGAGGGCGCTCTTCAGTCCAAGTCTGCTTAAGGTAATTCAACATGTGTACCGCGTATAAAGCCCACGGCCAGCAAGCACAGAACACCCACTGTACGGGCTTAGTCACCATAAGTTCTGACGAACCACCTGTCATAATCATTGGAATCTCGTCCCTCTGGAGCGATGATAGGATCGGCTCAACGCTAGTATCAATGAATGATACCTCAACCTGCACCCCTTCCTCTTTGAACCTGCGGTGAGCACTCACTGTGCGCCCCGGCTCACCTCGCGAATCATACCATGTAGACTCGATATGTACATCCTCAGGACTGCCTCTTTCATTCATGAAGCGGATACAGTCAAGGGTACCATAATTTAACCAGATGTGTACACTAGCAAGAGGCCCAGTTAATGCGGCTTGTAGCCCTA
>DEIJ01000038.1 GCA_002352365.1 Dehalococcoidia bacterium UBA2777
TCTTTCCGGGAAGGGAGGTTTGCCGTGGAACGCGATTTTCATCTTATAGATGATGAGCTGCGGCAATGGTTCATCGAGGAGAGAGATGAGCAGATGAGGATGATCCACGAGGAGATCGATCCGGGCATAGCTTCGGAGTGTCAGGAAACATGCCCCTTTTGGCGGCACTGCCATCCCGAATAGGTCCGGAGGGCGGTCTTCGCAAAAGGGTGTGGATGATGTCGCTTTAGAGCGGTGCGGAATGCTCTTTAACAACCGAATACAGCAGGGCAAAGCTATTTTGGGCTGTAGGCCTTTCGCAAATCAAGCCTTGTTTTAGGCAAAAATCGAGTTGCGAAAATCGCCGTGGGAGGTTAAGATGGGCCTGGAAAAGAAGGGCTCTAAAGGCTCGTAGAAGCCCCGAAAAGGGGGAAGGGGGTAGAAAACCAGGGGTTTAACCCCTTCCAGCGGGGTCAGTTGCAGCCCTACGATCCGAAGTTAGGATACTGAAGGTGATACTACCCGCTACACGCTGCCTGCTAGACGCTAGTTGCAGACCTACGATCCGAGATATGGTAGTGGGCATAGTGGCTAAGGATGTCCGAAGTCATTTCTGAAGTCAGTCAGCAATATTGACAAGGTATAATACAAGGCTTAGAATTAAATATGAACCCGGCCAGAAGATATATGGAGGTGGAGCTATGATTGAGATGATTGTTGATAGTCTTCGGGCAAGTATGATGGGCTACCAGCGGGTGGTGATCTTAAAGGAGAGAGACGCTGAAAAGTACCTGCCGATTTGGATTGGTCCTGCCGAGGCAGATGCTATAGCGCTAAAATTGCAGGATGTTGCTACACCACGGCCTTTGACTCATGACTTACTATGTAGTGTTATTACCACCTTAGGGGCTAAGGTGAGCTTCATCGTAGTTAATGAGCTTCACGATGATACCTTCTATGCCAAGCTGATGCTCGATATTAACGAGGTAGCGCTAGAAATAGATTCCCGTCCCAGCGACGCTATCGCTATCGCAGTAAGAACAAAAGCACCTATTTATGCTGAGGAATCGGTGTTGGATAAAGCAGGAATTGTTATAGATCAGGAGACGGGTCGCCCTATCCTGGCTAACTCGACTGATAGGAAAGGCCAGATTAGTGAAGAGGAGTTGCGGAGATTGTCAGCCTTTACTGACTTTATTGATAACCTCGATTTGAAGGACTTTGATAAGGGCAAACCATAACTAGGAAGCTGTCTCCGATGCTTTTCAAGGTTATGCCTTAGTTGCTTGGGTTTGTTTTGTGCCCCTTCAGCAATGCTCTAGCCCTCTTTAAGTCAGCAAGTGTATTGACATTGAAGAAGCTTAAATATTGAGGGTCGAGCTGAGCGATTTTCTGGTCATCAACGTATCTTACCTTTACCTTATCTAGGAACCCCCTCACTTTAAGCTGACCTTGTTTTATTTGCTGCTCAATAGGAGCAAGGCAATTCTTAGAATAGATGGCGTGAAGCGGTTCTATCTTCCCCCCAATCTGAGGCACAACAGCATCAAAATCGGCTGAGAGCTGGATCAAATAACGAAGTAGGGCTAAGTTGAGGAAGGGCATATCACAGGCAACAACTAGATTGTGAAATGAATTTGACACTGCTAAACCAGTATAGATACCACCGAGAGCAGCTTTACCCGGATAGAGGTCAACTGCTATTCTCACTTCCTCCCTTAGGCAGCGGGGGGGAGGTTGGCCGGGAGCAATAACTACTAAAATCTCACTGTCAAGCAAAGTAAGAGAATCGATTACCCACTGGAGTAGGGTCTGACCGCCAGCTTTCTCCATAGCCTTACTCCGCCCCAGCCGCAGGCTATTGCCCCCGGCAAGAACGATCGAAACCACTGACATCGCCTCTTCTCTTGACCTACGAACCAATAATTACCATTATCTATGGCAATCTGCTTTCTGGGATTTGATTACCTTATATCCCTAGCAGTATGCTTTTTTCGGATTGACTCTAAGCACAACAGGGTTGCCCTGATGATAGGCGATGCTCATCATGGGATCGCCAATATGACAAAGAGTGCCACGGAAATAAGTAAAGAGAAATACGAGCAAGACCATGTGGAAAGCGGCGCAGGGGAGGTGATAATTTGCCCCTAATCTTCCCCTCTTTTGTCCCCTTTAGCTACAGCTACAAGTTGAGAAAAGCTAGCTGGATCTCTTACCGCCATATCTGCTAGCATCTTACGGTTAACCTTTATTCCTACCGTATTTAAGCCATGGATAAACTCAGCATAGGATATGCCTTGAGAGCGAGCGGCAGCATTAATGCGGCAAATCCAAATTCGCCTCATATCACCTTTGCGTTCACGGCGGTGACGATAGGCATAGCTAAGGGACTTCAGCATGGATTCATGGGCTCGCCGATAAAGGGCATGTTTTGTTGCCCGGTGTCCCTTAGTTAGCTTCAATACCTTTTTATGACGGTGTCGGGTGGTTACCCCCCCTTTGCTACGTGGCAAAGTCCCCCCTAATGAGGTAAAAGCCTCTTTATTCGCCTTTTATTTGAGGGATGTATGGGCATCATCTTATCAAACTGTTGCCTAACTCGAGTTGACTTTCTGAGCCGCAAGTGGCTTTTTCCTCCCTTAACGCGCATTATCTTGCCACCACTAGTAATGTGGAAACGGCGCTGGGCTCCTTTGTGGGTTTTAAGCTTTGGCATGGGAAGTTCCTTGGCTCCTTTCCTCCCCGTCTGCGGCATGTTTGCGAGAGGAAAAGATTAAGCTCATCTGACGCTCCTCTACGGCTAGAGGTTGGTCGACAACCGCTACTTCCTTAAGTTTGTCTAGCATTCGCCCCAATATCTCCCTAGCTATCTCGGGGTGGGAAGCTTCCCGACCCCGGAATATCATCACCACCTTTACCTTGTTCCCTTCAACAAGAAGTCCCTTGATCAGCCGAACTTTAACCTCAAGATCATGTTCCCCAATCTTTGGCCTAAGACGGATTTGCCGCAGCAGATTAACCTTCTGAGTTTTCCGACCCTCTCGCTCTTTCTTCGCTTGCTCATATTTGAACTTGCCATAATCTAACAAACGGCAAACTACCGGCGTAGCCGCTGGGGCAACGGCAACCAAATCAAAGCCTTGCTCTCTGGCCACTCTCAACGCTTGCTGGACGGGCATAACTCCCAACCGGACCCCATCCTCTCCTATGACCAGGACTTCCCTGGCCCGGATTCTTTCATTAACAGGTAACTCTTTAACTATTTTCCCCCTTTAGCTGATCTCATTACCTGCTTCAAAGCTAAGTTCGATTTTAACATTTTGACCTTTCAATTGCAAGCTTAGCATTGTTTTAGATTCACTGAACAAGCCTTTTCAGCAAGAACTAGACAAAGCTCTTTTCCTTTTTGGTTCTCAGGTAATCTTCAATTATCACTCCACCCAAATTTTGGGCGTTGGTAAACATAACTCGGCCGAGGTTTTTTCGAGCCAAGATGCGGGCGAATTCTCTTAGTTGAGGACGCTGGTCTAACATTATAATATTTAGGGTGATGCCATTTTCTCGGTAGCGCAGTGCCTCTTGCAAAACACCTTCCATCGCTCGATCAAAGCCAACATACATGCCATCTTCAGCATTAGGCTCAGTATCAGTGATCAGATAAGCCTGTTTGTCTCCCCTTTCGTGCCCAGCTGCCTTTCTAAAAGCTCGCATTGCTGCTCTTATATCAGTGCTACCACCACCGATCATACTATTCACTATATCCCAGGGTGGGATTTGCTTGACCTTCTCGGAAAACAAGAAAACTAAAACCTTATCCTTGGGTTCCCTTATCATAAGCTCAGAGAGGGCCAGGGCAGCTTCCACAGCGGCCTTGATCTTATGGTCACTTTGCATCGAGCCACTCTCATCAATCAGCAACCCAGCACATATCCTGGTTTGGTGCACGGTTTCGAACACCTGGAAATCCTTAAGCTCAAGATTGACCCGTCCATTTCGCTCCAAGGAGTTGAGCAAGGTTTTTTCAATGTCAACAAGCTCATATTCATCTCCAACTTCGTATCGCCGCGAGTTTGTCCCAATTTGTGAGCCATAGCCACTTTCTTTTATTGGGTGGGGACCTATTTCTTTTTTGATTAAGTTTTCCATAGCCCGCTGGAGCGCCATCTTGGCCAAAACTCGCGCCCCCCTAGATGTTATCCTAACTCGCTCCCCTTCGATATCAATATAGCCTCGCTGTTCATATTCCTTTAAGGCATCTTCTACATCTTTATAGCTTACCTCTTTAGGCTGATACTTCAATGAATTAATCACCTGTTCCAGCTTAAGTCTCATCTCATCCGACATTATATTTTCCGCAATCGCCCCCACCTCCTCCCCATGCATTAGGCGCTCCATGGCTTCATACGACAGCTCTTCTTCATATTGCTTCAGCTCCTGCTCATATTCCGCCAGTTTACTTTCCTTTTCTTTTTGCCTCCCGGCTAGATTCTGCGTAGCCTTTTCTTTCATCGACTTATATCTGTTGATTTGGCGGCTAATGTCTTTGAGAGAGCGATTCTTGGCATAGGAAAGCTCTTGAAGAATCTGGTTCTCTTCAGGCGGCTGGGTACTGCACCTGGTGCAATATCCTATCTCTACCACGATCTCCACTCCGTAAGCTTTTGAGGAATGAAAAATTGCCCCGCTTTTGATTCAGTGATGATCCGCTTATGAAGGGCAACATTAACTATCATCTCCAAAGCAGAGTAATCATATTCGTCGAGGACATTCTGGGCTACTTTATCTGGATCATATGTGAGTTTTTTCTCCGTTTTATTCAGAAGGCTGCCATCTGTCCTCTCAGGTGCTACCCGTTTCATCCAGTCTATTATCTTCTTGAGCTCCTCACATTCTTGAAGCTGGCGGGGGATATTTTCTCTCTGGGTAGAAAGGATTGATGTTATCTCCGCAGCCAATATTTCCTTGTTGTAGTCCTCAAACATCCCCAGGGCAAAATCCTCCACCGCATTCCATGCCAGATCCTCCACCATCCTATCGGTGCGCCGAAATGATTTTTGGGGTTCATCAAAATCTAAGTATTCGGCACTAAGGGCAATTCTTCCCCTTAGGGCTAGTCTTAATCCATAATAACTATCCCCTAAATTGGCCACCGTTCTATCCCCCATCTCCACAGTGGCATAGGTATGGTCGATGGCTTTGTTACTTGCCCGTATGCTCGTCTTCTTCTCCAACTTGGGGCAGATTCGGCTATACCTTGAGGCTTTATTTATAATATCTACAATCCACCATGGTGCCACCACCATCCGCTCTATCCCCTTTTCCCACGAGGGGTTAGGGATAAACTCCTCCTCTGGCTCCCTAGAGTTTTCGTGATAGCCATCCTCAACTTGGAACCTTTCCCGAAGCATTATCTCTTTCTCTACCTCTTCCTCGGGCAAGGCCATGTAAATTAGCTCCAGCCTATCGAGTAAGGGTCGGGGGACTTCGTAGACATGAGAGAAACCCTTGGGATTTCCGGTGGCGATTAACACCAGGTCTAGAGGGTGCTGCCAGTTATATTCTTCGAGGATAACCTTCTTCTCTTCCAATATGGGATGGAGCAGAACCTGAACATTAGTTCGGATAGCTGGGAGCTCATCAATGAATAATATCCCCCGGTTAGCTTGAAAAACACCGGTGCCGGTAAATATAGCCGGATCAGTGGGGCTTTTACCTTGAGCAATTGCCTGGATATCTTTCAAACCGAGGAGCTTAGCCTCGTTGGTGTATTCGTTACCCTGGATACGCGAGAACCGCTTCCCCCCGTTAACCAGCCCCAGCCCGTATTTCTGCGCCGGGTGCTTGCTCTGTCGGCACCTGAAGCAGAGGAGCTCCGCTGGCCACTTGGGATCGTCATTGTAGGGGCACCCTTTGATTTTAAGTATCGGGGGGAGTAATTTCACCACAGATCTGGCTAACCTCGTTTTGCCAGTCCCTTCCTCGGAAACCAAGTAAGGATGTGCTCCCGAGAGGAGTGCCCGGATAACATCATCTTTTACCTCCTTCCTGCCCTGGATGTCTGGTAATACCTCTTCCCCTGCTCTAATCTTTTTCAAGATCGAGTATCTTAGCTGATAAGCCACCGGAACAGGCTGATAATTCTTCAAATCATACCGCCCGGCGGATTTATTAAAAAAAATTGACATTTCCCTTCACCTGGTCAACAATAAAACATCGGCTGAAGGACTTAGATTATGTTCACTCCCACTATAGTCAAGCTGGTAAGATGCCTCCAGGATAGTCAGGCAAGGAGAACCAAACAAGACCTTGCTACCATTATTGATGAAAAGCCAGAGTATGTCAATAAGGCGGTAGAAAAACTAGTGGCTCTGGGCTTGGTTGTGGAGGAAGAGAAGCTTTATGCCTACAAAGCCACCCCTTATAATGAGCAGCTGTCAGATAAGCTGCTACAAGTCTATGAGGCAGTGGACAAAAAGCCGGAACTGCTTATCCGAGGTTTGATCTGCCACATCCCTTCTCGTTACCTTTTCCACCTCAATACCTTGCTAGAGATATTGGCAGAAGAGGGGATAGATTCTAAACAAGCAAACCAATTTCTTGACCAGGAGATCAAGCTTGGATTTTTAAGAAGGGTAAGAATCGCTTACCTAGGAATAAGGCCTTATTTCCTCCCTCGTTACATACCGGCCTACTGGTTTAGTCAACTAAAAATCCTCGGCCAAGAGGAGTATGAACTGTTTAGACAGGAGTATAGTGGTCTTGAGCTTAGAGAGGAGGATTATCTTCTGGGGCAATACCCACCCGAGTTAGCTAACCCGGCAAGAGAATATATGGAAACGGAGAGACCCCAGTTAAAGGACAAAGCTCGCACTCAGGGGCTGTTGAGCTGGCTGGAAGGATTTACATAGTTGAATACATTCCGCCACTTTTATGAGAGCTTGTGGGAGCAAGCCGATTCGATTTTTTATGTCAACTGGTTTAGGGAGGCGCAGAGCATCTCTTTGGTAAAAGAGGTGGTTTCGGCTAACATTATTGCTCCGGGCAGCCGACTGGCCGATATCGCCTGTGGCAACGCCGTTTATGTCAAAGACATTTCCAAGCTCACCAATTCCTCTTTTGTTGGTGTAGATATCTCATCTGCTGCACTTCACAAGTCTCAAAGGAAACTAGTAGCTCAGCAACAACCTCTATGCCTCGGATTAGTCCAAGGTGATGCGGCACAACTACCTCTAACCTCAGCGAGCTTTGATTCTGTCATTTGCGTTCATACCTTGGAACATGTGCTAGATGACAACATAGTAATCGATGAATTTCACCGGATTCTAAAGGGTGGCGGCTATCTTCGAGTGGTGGTACCAAATTCTACCAAATATATGTTGAATATATTTAGGCCGCTGGAGAGACGACTTAATGGATTGGGCCACCTTAGAGAGTATTCCCCCACCGCTATGCTAGAACTTCTGTCTTCACACCAATTTGAAATTCAACGGATATATTGCACTGATTTCCTTCTCCATTGGTTTATGTTCTCGGTAGAGGAACATCTACGGCCGTTGGTCAACCGATTTGGCTTGGGGGGGGTAATAGGTAAACTCATGCCCAAGAGGCGAGTTTCACACCCTCTTGCCATTGCCCTGAGCCATCTGCTGTTTTGGGAAAATAGGCTCTTGTTCAAGCACTCCTGGGGTATGAATAGATGCTATGTTGCCCGGCGCCTCCAGTAGCTGGTGTGGAAATCATCTTTATCTTGCTTTTGGCCTTGATAATAGATGTCCTCTTTGGGGAACTACCCTCCTTCCTCCACCCTGTGGTGGGGATGGGCAAATTTATCTCTCTGTTATTGAGATTTGCCCCCCAGCGAGGCCACCTCATCCAGCTGGTTTATGGTGCAGGGCTAGTTGTGGCGACCACAGCTCTATTCTGCGCAGCGAGCTACTTTTTGCTCTCTTATCTTAAAGAAATAAACTTGATCGCTTATATAGTTGTGGCTGCGATAGTGCTGAAATCAACCTTCTCAGTTAAGAAACTACATCAGGTGGCTATGAGAATAGAGGAGCTTTTGCTTCAGGATAACGTTCCCCGAGCCCAAGTCGAGACAAGCTCTCTGGTCAGCCGGGACACCTCAAAGCTTGATAAATCACTATTGGTGGCAGCCACAGTAGAATCGGTAGCAGAGAATACCTGTGATAGCTTCATTGCCCCTCTGTTCTATTTTCTTTTTTTTGGCGTGCCTGGTGCTATGGCCTACCGAGTGGCCAACACCTTAGATGCCATGATTGGCTATCATTATTTGCCCTATGAGTATCTGGGAAAGTGTGCCGCCAGGTGGGATGATGTGTTGAATTTTATCCCGGCACGACTTGGAGCCTCGATAATGCTCATATCCGCCTATTTATCTGGGAAGAGCACTAAGGGGGCATGGCGTATTGGATGGCGTGACCACAATAAAACTGAAAGCCCCAATGCAGGTTGGCTGATGAGCACCGCTGCCGGAGCACTCCGTGTACAACTGGAGAAAGTGGGGTGCTATAAATTAGGCGATGCCACTTGGTCTTTATCACCAATGACAATTCGCAGTGGGGTAAAGATAATGAGAATGTCGGCGCTGCTTTGGATGGTGATTTGCATTGTGGTGGAAGTGGTGCGCTTTGTCTGTTGAGCCTAGAGCTGGAGTGGAAGGCGTTAAGATATGTTATCACGGTGGCCCAAACTATGCTGAGCTAGAGAAGTGGGCCATCCTGCCTGACGAAATCCTCGACTTCAGCGCCAATACTAACCCTTTTGGGCCCCCACCGGGAATAACAGAGGCTTTGGCTGAGGTAGATATCGCTCAATATCCCGACTCTGAAACCAGCGAGCTCCGCCGCTCGTTAGCCCTGAAATTGGGGGTGTCCCCGCAGAATATTCTGGTGGGGAATGGCTCGACGGAGATAATACGCCTGGCTGCTCTAGCTTATTTCGGACCAGATAACCCTGTCCTCATTATAGAGCCTACCTTCGGAGAATATGAGGTCGCCTGCCAAATTGTTCAGGCACCTGTATTAAAACAGCAGCTTTCGGCACAAGAAGGATTCAAACTGAACGTAAAAGCATGCATCGAGTTGATCCACAAGGAAAAGATAAAGGGAGTGTTTATCTCAAATCCCAATAACCCCACGGGGCAATATTTGGCCAAAGGTGAGGTGGAGCAGATCTTAGCTGCCTCAGATTCAAGTCTGGTGGTTTTGGATGAGGCCTATGTTTCTTTTGTGGCTGAGGCGTGGTCATCATTGGATCTGATAACAGCAGGCAACCTAGTTGTAGTGCGCTCGATGACCAAGGACTATGCCTTAGCCGGGCTGCGCCTTGGCTATGCCATAGCTACAGCCCAAATCACCACTACCCTGCGCCGCCTTTGCCCCCCCTGGAATGTCAACTCACTAGCTCAAAGAGCCGGGATTTTGGCCTTAAACGAAGAGGGATATTTGGAGCAGTGCCAACTTAAGCTAAAATCTGCCAAGGATTTTCTGGTTGCCGAGCTTGCTCGTCTCGGCTTACCTCCTCTGCCTTCTCAGGCTAACTTCTTTCTGGTAAAGGTGGGAGATGGCCCGAAATTTCGCCAGGCATTGCTACAGCAGGGAATCCTAGTCCGGGATTGCACCTCTTTCGGCTTACCCCAGTATATCCGCCTTTCCCCCGGCACTATGCCCCAGTGCCAACGGCTAATCGGAGCTATTAAAGAAATAGTCAGACAGAGGTCGGCATGCCAGCTAAACTCTTGATGATTCAAGGAACTGCCTCCTCAGTGGGCAAGAGCATCATCGTTACTGCCCTATGTCGTATCTTTAAGCAGGATGGCTTTCAAGTCGCCCCATTCAAGGCGCAGAATATGGCTTTAAACTCCTACGTGACCAGAGAGGGAGGTGAAATGGGGCGGGCTCAAGTGGTGCAAGCGGAGGCTTGTGGTCTGGAGCCTAGCGTGGATATGAACCCGATATTGCTTAAACCAGAGGCGGATTCTCGATCACAGGTGATTGTCTGCGGCAAGGTAGCCGAAAGCCTAACCGCAGCCCGCTATTATGAGCATACCCCTTATTTATTTAGTATAGTAGAGGAGTGTTTACATCGAATGCGGCAGGCTTATGACATCGTGGTTATCGAGGGGGCAGGTAGCCCGGCAGAAATCAACCTCAAGGAGAAAGAAATAGCCAACATGCGCCTGGCTAAAATGGCCTCCTCTCCAGTATTGCTGGTGGGGGACATCGACCGAGGAGGAGTCTTCGCCCATCTGGTGGGCACCTTGGAACTTTTGACTGGTGAGGAACGTGACTATATTAAGGGATTCATAATCAATAAATTTCGTGGTGACCTCCAGTTACTTAGGCCAGGGCTAGAAACTCTCCAGTCTCGTACCGGTAAAGGGGTTCTTGGTGTAATCCCCTATTTCCGGGGCATCACTATTGCCCAGGAAGATTCAGTTTATTTAGAAGAGAGAAAGAAAAACTCTCCAACCGGGGGGAATCTTGATATTGCTATTCTCCACTTGCCTCACATCTCTAATTATGATGATTTCGACCCCCTGGAGATGGAAGGTTGTAAGCTGCGCTACATCGATGACGCCACCGAGCTGGGTGAGCCGGACTTAATTATCTTGCCCGGCAGCAAGAGCACTATTGCTGATCTCCTTCATCTGTGGCGGGTCGGCCTAGCTGAGATGGTGATCGAACAAGCAAGAAAGGGGACAGCTATAATAGGGGTTTGTGGAGGTTATCAGATGCTGGGAAGAAGCATCCAAGACCCGCAAAGAATAGAGTCAAGCCAAGAGGGTGCCCTGGGATTGGGCTTGTTGGATATACTGACTATCTTCGAGGCCTCAAAGACCACCACTCAAGTTAAGGCCAGGGTGATAGCCGACCGAGGTTTGCTGGCCGGAATGACGAGGCAGGAGATAATGGGCTATGAGATCCACATGGGACAGACCAAGAGCGGGGAGACGAGCCCATTCCACATCTTTGAAACACCCCAAGGGAAGGTGGCCCGCCTCGATGGTGCCCTCGACCAAAGTGGCCTGATATTGGGGACTTACCTGCATGGACTGTTTCACAATGCCGGCTTCAGGAGAGCTTTTCTCCATACCCTCGAGCAGCGGCAAGGGATAAGCGGCCCAGCAGCGACAGAGATAGAGACAAGAGAGCGGCAATATGATCGGCTAGCTGAACTAGTGCGGTCGAGCCTCGACCTGGCCGCTATCTACCGCATACTTGATGGAGGCATCGATGGCTGAGGAAAAAACTGGTCTTATCCAGGTATATACTGGGAATGGCAAAGGTAAAACTACTGCCGCTTTGGGATTAGCACTGCGAGCTGCCGGACAGGGCAAGAAGGTGATCATTATCCAATTTGTGAAGGGGGCACATTGGTGCGGCGAGCATCTCTTCGCCTCCAAATACCATCCTTTTGAGATAGTGCAACCCAATCCCCAAGATAGCTTTACTCAATCTCGGGAAGAACTTTATCCCGTGGTGCAGCAAACTTTAGCTTATGCCGCCCAAGTAATGCTCGCCGCCGACTATGATATAGTCATCTGGGATGAAATTTTCATTGCCATAAGTTTGGGCCTGGTAACCACCAAAGAGGTTTTGGATTTGATGAGCTACAAGCCTGAGACTGTGGAGATGGTTTTGACTGGGCGCAATGCACCACTGGAGATTATTCAGCAAGCTGACCTGGTTACCGAGATGGTGATGATTAAACATCCGTTTAGTAAGGGCATTGGGGCACGACGGGGGATTGAATACTAACCCCAAAAAGTCTGGCAACTTTTTGGGGACCCGGGAAATCCCTATTTAAAATTTATCGGGTCCCCGAGACTCACCCTGCCAAATCGAAGATTTTGTGGGGCATAGATAATGCATAATATTTTCTTGGGGTGGTTATTGAGGAGGGCACTTCGAACATGGCAGATGCTCTAGCTCAAACATTGGCCCAGATCAGGCCGTTAGATCAACAAGTGATGGAAGCAGTGCGAGCACGCCAGGACAAGTTGACCAAGCCAAGAGGAAGCCTGGGCAGATTGGAAGAGTTGTCGGTCAACATCGCCGCCATCACTGGCGAGCTATTGCCCACCCTTGGGCGCAAGGCTATTGTGGTCATGGTTGGTGACCATGGTGTTGTAGCCGAGGGGATAAGTGCTTACCCCCAAGAGGTTACCGCTCAGATGGTTTCCAATTTCCTTCGTGGGGGTGCAGGGATAAATGTCCTCGCCGACCTGGTAGGAGCTCGAGTAATAGTAGTGGATATTGGGGTAAATGGGGAGCTAAGTCCGCACCCTCAACTTGTCTCTCGGAAAGTAGCTTATGGGACAGGCAACATAGCTCGAGGTCCTGCCATGACCCACAAGGAGGCAATAAGGGCGGTGGAGGTGGGGATCGAAGTAGTAGAGGAATCACTTGCCCAAGGGCTGGATATTGTAGCTACCGGGGATATGGGCATCGGGAATACTACCTCAAGCAGCGCTATTTGTGCTGCTATCAGTGGGGCACCAATAGAGCAACTTGCCGGCCGAGGTGCCGGACTAGATGATAAGGGAGTAGCCCATAAAGTGGAGATAATCAGGCAGGCTCTGGCTATAAATCATCCCGATCCTAACGACCCCTTGGATGTATTGGCCAAGGTAGGTGGTTTAGAGATAGCAGGTTTGGTTGGAGTTATCCTAGCTGCCGCTGCCCATCGCCTACCGGTAGTTATTGATGGCTTTATCTCCGGGGCAGCGGCACTTATCGCCACCAGTCTTCAAGGGGTGGTGAAACAGTATCTTATTCCAGCACACACCTCAGCAGAGGCAGGCCATCAAGTGCTCCTCGACTATTTGGGCTTGAGCCCCTTGCTTGACCTCAAGATGCGCCTCGGGGAGGGTACTGGTGCTGCCCTGGGCCTTTTCCTCGCTGAGGCAGCAGTAAGAATCCTACGAGATATGGCTACCTTTGCTGAGGCCAGTGTCTCTGAGGCAAAACAGCCGAAGGAACAAGAACCAAGATAGATAGGAGAAGAATTGGGCTTGTGGATAGCGCTGGGATTTTTGACTATAATCCCCCCCCCACGGCATGCCAGGATAAGCCAAGAGGACTTTGGTCGCTCCTTAAGTTACTTCCCTTTGGTCGGGTTGATATTAGGACTGCTGCTCTTTGGTCTGGACAAGCTATTAGGTTTGATTTTGCCCCTCCAAGTGGTAAATATTCTGCTTATCATCGCTTTGCTAATCCTCACCGGGGCATTGCACCTCGATGGTTTCGTCGATACCTGTGATGGCGTAGCCAGCGCAACATCACCATCGGAGAGACTCGAGATTATGTCCGACAGCCGAGTTGGGTCTTTTGGTGTTGCCGGGGCATGTTGTCTGCTGTTGCTGAAATATGCCTCCCTCGCCGCTATACCACTCTCCTCTAGAACCGCTGCTCTAATACTTATGCCACTGCTCAGCCGATGGGTGGTAGTTTACCCCATTTTGGCTTTACCTTACGCCAAGAAGACTCCTGGGCTAGGGCAATTATTTAAACAGGGGAGTAATTGGCAAGGGGTAACCATAGCAACTTTGGTTGCCTTGGCTTCCTCGTTAGCCTTGGCCGGGTGGCGGGGGGCAGCGTTAATGGCGACTTTGTGGCTCCTTGCCTTCGGGGTAGCTGCTTTCTTACGCCGAAGACTGGGTGGGCTTACTGGCGACACTTACGGGGCCATCATCGAGCTATCCGAGGTGTTCGTTTTGATCCTAGTTTTTCTGTTTCTCTAACCCCCACAAGGAGGATTATACTGGCTAGGTTGCTTTTGGCAAGGCATGCTGAAACAGAGTGGACTCGGGAGGGACGGTATCAAGGCCACTGTGAAATTGGTTTAACTGCTAAGGGGATCAAACAGGCAGAAAGATTGCGGGAGCGTCTCAGAGGGGAGAAAATTGCTGCCATCTACACCAGCGACCTGCGCCGGGCAATGGAGACTGCTCAAATCATCGCCTCTGGGCATCACCTTGATGTAATACCTTGCTCGGAATTACGAGAGCTGGATTTTGGTAACTTAGAAGGGTTGACCTTCGTTGAGGCACAACGGAATTATCCCTGGATAGAACAGAGATGGTCTAGCCCCGATCCAGAGCAAGGTGAGAGCCTGAGCCAGCTTGTCAGCAGAGTAGCTCGATTGGTGACCAGACTCAGGGGGCTTGAGGCAATGGGTAGTATACTTACTGTCTCCCACGGCGGCCCGCTACGGGTGCTTTTATGTCTCTTATTGGGGATCGACCCGGAGCGATGGTGGCAATTTGAGCTCGGTTGTGCCTCCCTCAGTGTGGTGGAAACCTATCCCCAAGGGGTAGTGCTCTCATCGCTTAACGATGCATGTCACTTAAAATAGCCGGTAATTACGCTGGCTTTCCGACAGACTATCGCCACCAAATTTCTCCAACATGACATCAGCCAGGACAATGGCTAGCATTGCCTCTCCAATCACTCCAGCGGCAGGAACTACACATACATCGCTTCTCTCCACATGAGCCAGAACCTCCCCTTTGGTTTTCAGGTCTATGGAAGGGAGGGGATGGGCCAGAGTAGGAATAGGTTTAACCGCTACATTTACCACTATGGGTTCACCATTACTTATCCCCCCCTCAATCCCCCCCGCCCGATTAGTAGTATGATGCCAAAAGGGAGGAGCCTCATCATGCTGGATAATATCATGAGCCTCAGAGCCAGGCAAACTCGCCATCCTGAAGCCCTCTCCAAACTCTACTCCTTTTACTGCATTGATACTCATTATCGCCTGGGCAATTCTGCCATCAAGTCTTCGGTCCCAATGAACGTGGCTGCCCAGTCCAATAGGCACTCCAAAGGCAATAACCTGGAAAATTCCCCCCAATGTGTCCCCCCTTTCCTTGGCCACATCGATAGCCGCCATCATCTCCCGCTCAGCCGAAGAGTCAGCGCAGCGGAGTGGAGAGCTTTCTACTCTTGGCCAATCGAGGGGATGGTTTATCTTCGCCTCAATCCCGCTAATAGCCCAGGTATGGCTATGAATGGCGATTTCGAATTCCTCTAAAAATCTTCTCGCTATGGCCCCACAGGCTACCCTAGCTGCTGTCTCCCGAGCACTGGCGCGCTCTAGGATGGGGCGGACATCATCGAAACCGTATTTGATCACCCCGGCAAGATCAGCATGACCGGGACGAAGATGAGCTATCGACTCTATCTCTTTGTCGGTGGGGGAGACGCTCATTATCTCCTTCCAGTTCTCCCAATCTCGGTTCTGGATCAGCAAAGCGATAGGGCTTCCTATGGTGACTCCATGCCGCACCCCAGAGATAATCTGGGCCCTATCTTGTTCTATAGCCATTCGGGAACTTCTGCCATACCCTTTTTGTCGCCTCACAAGCTCAGCGGTGATATATTGTTCAGACAGGGGTAATCCTGCCGGCATACCTTCAACAATCAAGGCTAGGGCCTTGCCATGAGATTCGCCAGCGGTGAGAAAGCGAAGATGGCCCATTTCTCCCCCCCACTATCTCCTTAGTACTTCTGAGAGAGCCTCAAGTCCCCGAGCTTTCCAGCTATCGGAGACAAATATAACCCACCTGGTAATTGTGTTCAAAACACGCTCATCTACCGGCTCATCGAGATGACGATAGGTAAGATTCGGCTCCTCGGGATGATATCTCATCAAATGATTTAGATCCGGAATTACACAAATAGTCACCTGCCTATTTCCCGCTTTCCATAGCTCTGTGGCTAGAAGATATGCCTCACCCCTAGGCACTTGGGCATCCTTCCCACCTTGGACTATTAGCACCGGTACTTTTACCTTGCCAATAGTTTCGAGGGGATCCCTGGTGAAATGCTCTCTAAACCACCTCAAGGATAAACCCTGCTTCCAAGCCTCAAAAGTAATAGGCTCAAGCCAGGGCAGGGAACTTTTTACCTCTTCAAAGGTATAATTTTCCCAATCGCCATGGCTACTCTTTACAAACTCTGTGAAATCTCTCTGTTCCTCTAGCCCTTCTTTTATCTGCTCCTCCGTTAGACCTTTTTCT
>DEIJ01000008.1 GCA_002352365.1 Dehalococcoidia bacterium UBA2777
GTTTGTGGTTCCAAATGACTCGTCCGGACCGAAGGCTATGCACAAGACCTGCCTTAGAGTCTCTAACCCATAATTAAGGTCAGGGGTATTCCACATGGGGATTACCAGAGAGTAAAGCCTGTATTTGGAGGCCATTTCCTCCCCGCAGTTCTCCCTCAGCCAATCCGTGCAAAGCCTGTCAATTTGAGCGCTTGTCATGATGTCCTCCCTTTCTACTGCCCCTTTGTCTCACTTTTCCCCATGCTTCAGGCTATGGGCAATAGCTTTTTCAGGAACTCACCATTTCAGTTCTCCACCTTCTCCTTACACATCCGGCAATAGCCCTCTAGGTACAGTACAGCTCTGGTAATATCGAAGTCGCTATTGCGTTTGACCTCGTCTATCACCTTAGTAACGGCTGGGCTCTCAAACTCAATCACCCGCCCGCAGCCCTGGCACACCAGGTGATAGTGCTCAGTGGAGCGCTTGATTTCATAGTAGCAGTACACTTTGTTCAAGCGCCTTTCATCTACCAATCCCAGTTCCTTGAACAGGTGCAAATTCCGATAGACGGTAGCCATGCTGATGCGGGGATCCTTCTCGACGGCCCTCCGGTATAGCTCCCTGGCATCCAAGTGGCCCTGGGCCTCGCGAAGGATATCAAGAAGCAACCGTCGCTGGAGGGTAACCGGCCGCTCCTTCATTTCTGGAGGCTGATTGCGGTTGATTATCATTCTCAAAGACGATAATAACCCTCTTTTCGTGTGCTGTCAAGGTGCAAAAGCCCAAGGAAACAAAGAGATTGATAAAAAGGAGATGGAAGGCAGTAGCCATACAAGCGGCATCCCAAGGAGTGCTAAGAGCAGATATTCTGGCTCACCCAGAGGTCAATTTGCTAGCAACGAGCGTTACCCTTGGCGTTTTGCCGGGGCTCGCATTGAGCGAGGCCCCCTTCCTGCTGGCGACTACGCCCTCATGGATGGGGATGACATCATGGCCTTGGTGCAACCTAAGACTACCGGAAATCATCTCGCGGACTTTGGAATAATGCTCGCCCTTCACCAGAGGCTAGCGAAGAGTTTAGCACTTATGAGCACCACGCCCTCGTAGTTGAGGCCCTCTATGCCGATTTCTTGAACCCCAGGGAGGTTCAATACTATACCCCGGCCTTCTGCGCCAGGGCCATTGCGCAACTCCATGCCCCAACGGGTGGACTCGGCATTACTTCACTGCGATTTTGGAATTGAGGAGGAACGGGGCATTCACTTGGGGCTTGCATAACCAGCTGCCTCAGTGGGCGTTGCTGATGCAATAAAGCCCCTTAGGTTCAAGGCGTTATGCCGATGATAGGAACAGATTCTTGTCCTTCAGCGAGTGCCAGATTGACTGCCGTTTCGGCGTGCAGACGGGTTGTATCAAACAGGGGTACACTTACATCATCAGGCCGAATAAGCAACGGCAGTTCGGTGCAACCAGGGATAACCCCTTCAGCACCTCATGCCGTCAGCCCATCGATAATTCTCACAACGGTACGATCAATGGCAGCCCGCTCCTGTGCGGCTGGTATCAGCACATCGGTGCTGAAACGCCTCTCGAGTCTGCCTAGATAGAACGAGTCCTCCGTGGCAAGCTGTGTTCCCAGGAGTCCGACTCTGTGCAACCCGGAGTCAGTTATCGCCTTACCTGTTATGTCGACGATATGAAGCAATGGCAAACCAACCTTCTCCTCCAGGGCATCGCCAAACTTATGCATAGTGTTTGTACATAGCACAAGGAAGTCTGCCCCGGCCCGCTTAAGCGCATTGCCCGCTTCAACGCGAATGGCTCTCAAATCAACTGGTGGGTGCTTGTACAACATTGCCCGGCTAACGAATGTTCAGGCGTCGTGCGTACTACCGTGGCATAGAACGCTCGCCAGTAGAACCGTTCGTAAATCCCAACACTGGCAACTTCACTGGGTTAGTATCCCGTTTGGAAAACTGATGCCATTATTGTGACAGGACTTCGAGAGGAATACTGCGACAACCTAACGTTACACTCGGTTAAACACGCTTTATTGAACGCGGCTCCAGCTGTACTCCAAACGGAACAGGGACAACTGGTTTTTTACCACAATGTGCCTGGTGGAACAGGAGGCTGCCGTTTGCTGGCCGATCGGCGCCTGAACAGGTGGCTCCAGGTAGCTCGTGAACTTGCCGAGTGTCACCAGGTGCAATGCGAGGACGCTTGCCGTGGCTGTTTGTTTCTCCCAACGCGGATATGTCATCAAGGCAACCTCTCGCTCAATAGGCGACGTGTACTCGAACTGATTCCAGAAAACGTGGGGACATAGATGAGAAGGAGGATGCTCAACCCTACCGCTATCTGGCGATTAGGGTGTGTCGGCAGCAAGGAGAGCTATTTGAGGATGGGGCTAAGGTGCGTCACTATGCAGTAGTGAGCAACATTTGGGAGATGGAAGGGCAAGCTCTATTGGAGTGGCAACGAGGTAAAGCTGGCCTACCCAAGCATATCCACCATATCCTGGACAATGAGCTGGCAGCGGGGGTATATCCCAGTGCCAAACATGGAGCCAATGCTGCCTGGCTGAGGCTCGAGGTGCTGACCCACAACCTCCTCCAGCTGCTAAAGGCAGTGGCCTTGCCCCAGGAATATGCTGCTGCTCGGCCCAAGCGGCTGAGATTTGCCATCTTCACCCAGTTTGGGCGAGTGGTATGCCATGCTGGCCAGGTCTTGGTGCGCATTGCTAGCCAAGTGTGGGAAGCCCTAATTGGGGCAGGGCACCGTAAAGTAGAAGCGATGAGATGGGACACCAGTTGAGCACTGCAAGTATTACCGTGCCTCTACACAGTAAACATAACGCTTTATCCTCCAGAGGGGTAACTTTTAGCTCACGAAAGCCAGGGGGTCAACCAGCGGTTAAGTGGCGTCTCCAAAGCCCTGTGGGAGCAGGATAGAGATGCCTTTGGGCACCTCTATCTGGCCTGCCGTTGAGATTTTAGGGCAGTAAAACATCGTAAGTCACCGTTTGTGCTACCTTGCCCGACTTGACTCACGGATCAAAGGAACACACAAGGTCTTGACATTAAGGACCAGGCATGCTATTCTAATTATAGACATATGTTCATAATCGAGGGAGGAGAAGCTTAAGATGCCTCGACCATTAAAGTGGCGTTGTGTTTCTTTCATACCTGAGGTAGTTCACTTCATACCACAGGGAATCCCCCCTGGGGAGGAGGTATGCCTCTCGGTTGAGGAAGCTGAGGCGATTCGTCTTAAGGATACTGAGGGATTAGACCAGGAGGAGTGTGCTCAAAGAATGAGAATCTCTCGGCCTACTTTTCATCGGCTGCTGGAGAGCGCCAGGAAGAAAATAGCCGATGCTCTACTTAATGGCAAGGCAATTAGGATCGAAGGGGGTAATTTTGAGCTGGCAATGCGTCAATTCAGGTGCAACAATGATGGCCATGAGTGGCAAGTCCCCTTTGAGACGATGATATCAGACCCCCCCAAAGCATGTCCTGAATGCGATAGCCCCAATATCCAGCCCATCCCACCTTTTGGGTTTGGCTGGGGAAGAGGAGGC
>DEIJ01000114.1 GCA_002352365.1 Dehalococcoidia bacterium UBA2777
AAATCAACTAACCCCAACTGCGCCTGATGAATCATTCTGCGGACGTCGAGACTCCGCACCAGATTCCACGGGCATACTGCACTACACAAGCCACATTGGTAGCATAATCTCAGCGCTTCACCGCCTGCCTCACCTACTATCTCTATCGCTTCTTTATATGGGGCTACTGTAGCCATTTCAGTGCATCTCCCCGCAAAGCTATCATTATTCCTAGGCAAATATTATACTCTCAGCCCACAACCAGTCAACTTTGCGGTTCCTCTTGCTGGCGAACCTAGACAAAAATGGGGCTAGGTGGTAGCCTGGTATGATTAAGGTTTTAAGGCTAAAATAGATCGGAGGCTGAAAGCCACCAATGCCATACAGCAAAGTAACTGAGGAATTGATACAGAAATTAAAGGAAATAATAGGTGAAGGTAATGTGTCAACTGGGGGGGAGGAAAAGGTAAGATTAGCTTGTGATGAAATGCCTAACCCCAAACCTCATCCCCCAGAGGTAATAGTAAAACCTGAGAATGCAGTATCTATAGCCAAAGTGTTGAGATTGGCCAATGAGAAAAGAATTCCGGTAACGCCGCGAGGGGCTGGAACAGGCTTATGTGGTGGCTGTGTATCTATTAAGGGGGGTATTCTGCTCTCTCTTGAGCGTATGAATAGAATCCTAGAGATAGATGAGGAGAACTTTGTGACAGTTGTTGAGCCTGGTGTAGTGCTAGCCGACCTTTTTAAGGCAGTAGAAGAACACGGACTTTACTATCCACTTTACCCTGGTGAGAAGGCTGCTACTATCGGAGGAAATATAGCCACCAATGCTGGTGGTATGAGGGCAGTAAAATATGGAGTAACTAGAAACTTCGTCCTGGGATTGGAGGCAGTAGTACCAACAGGTGAAATTATACAAACTGGAGGTAAATTCGTTAAATGTTCCACAGGCTATGATTTGACCCAGCTTATCATTGGCTCAGAAGGGACTTTAGCTGTGGTAACCAAAATCATATTGAAACTGTCTACTGCCCCCAAGAGGCGGGAGGTGCTTTTTATTCCATTCAGCAACCTAGGTGATGCTATCAGGACAGTTCCCGATATCCTGAGGCACAAAATACTCCCTGTAGGTATAGAGTTTATGGAGAGGGATGTCATTGAGATAGTGGAGAGGTATATGGATATGAGCATTCCCTATCATGAGCATGAGGCCTTCCTCATGATTATTCTGGAAGGTGAGACAGAAGCTGAGATTTACCAAGTGTCTAAGCAGGTGGAGGGAATCTGCCAAAAGCATGGTGCCATTGATACCTTTGTTCCGGCTAGTGAGAAAGCCAAAAGGCAGCTCATAGAGGCTAGAGAGAAATTTTACCCTGCCTTAAAGAGCTTTGGGCCGACGGATATAGTAGATGTAGTGGTTCCCCGAAGCAAGATTGCCGAATTTATCGAAAGGGTGAAGGTGATATCCCAGAAGCAAAAAATGCCTGTAGTGGCTTACGGACATGCCGGAGATGGGAATGTGCATCTGCACCCTGTGGGGAAAGATATGGATAAGGATGAATGGGAAGCTAAACTCCCCGAGGTATTGAAGGATATTTACCAAGTTGGAGCATCCCTTGGGGGCATGATCTCGGGGGAGCACGGTCTCGGTTTTGTGAAGAAGAATTACCTTCCCATTGCTATGGATCAAAATCTGATAGAGCTTATGAAGAGGATGAAGAAGGCTTTTGATCCCAACAATATTATGAATCCAGGGAAAGTCTTTGATTTAGGATATGAGTAGATGCATACTTGACTTTAGAATAAGTTACTTTTATACTGTTACGGTGGCGGAGGAAAGGGGCAAGGGATCTTATTGTGAATGGCGCCCGAGTGGCGCAAGGGAAGCGCAACCGACTTGTAATCGGTAGGCTAGTGGGTTCGAATCCCCTCTCGGGCTCCAGGGGAGGGGTGGGTGAGTGGCTAATACCAACAGACTGTAAATCTGTCGCCTGGAATGGCTTCGCAGGTTCGAATCCTGCCCCCTCCACCAGAATCTGTTGAAAAAGGCAAGGGGGTTTTAGCCAAGAGGCAGCATAGCCAAGGGTTGAGGTGAAGCGCAGTAGGCCGAGTTGATCACCAATAAGAAAAGGGCCCTAGAGAGACTCGGTTTTTCTGGGGATTGAATAAAGTGCCCACATAGCTCAGCGGTAGAGCACGTTCTTGGTAAGAACGGGGTCGCCAGTTCAAATCTGGCTGTGGGCTTCGTAGAGGAGAGGGGAAAATGGCTAAGAGGAAGTATGAGAGAACCAAGCCACACCTTAATGTGGGTACGATAGGGCATGTGGATCATGGTAAGACCACACTGACTACGGCGATGACACTAGTGTTATCCAAAAGCGGCTCCACTGAGTTTCGCCCTTTTGACTCTATAGATAATGCCCCCGAGGAGAAGGCCAGGGGGTTAACTATCGCCATTGCCCACATAGAGTACGAGACGGCTAAACGTCACTATTGTCATGTAGATTGCCCCGGGCATGCTGACTATATCAAGAACATGATAACCGGTGCTGCCCAGATGGATGGGGCAATACTGGTGGTGGCTGCTGATGATGGCCCTATGCCTCAAACAAGGGAGCATCTCCTGCTGGCACGTCAGGTAGAGGTCCCTAGCATAATAGTCGCCTTGAATAAAGTAGATTTACTAGAAGATGAAGAGCTACTAGAGTTAGTGGAAGTAGAGATGAGGGAGCTATTAACCAAATATGGTTTCCCCGGAGATACCATCCCTATAGTGCGGGTGAGTGCTCTCAAGGCAGGAGAGTGTGGTTGCGGTAAAAGAGAATGTCAGTGGTGCGGGGGAATATGGAAATTATTGGATGCTATAGACGAGTATATTCCGCTTCCGGTGCGGGCTGTAGATAAGCCCTTCCTGATGCCTATTGAGGATGTATTTAGCATCAAAGGGCGGGGCACCGTACCTACGGGAAGAGTGGAACGAGGCGCCCTCAAACCAGGAGATGAGGTGGAATTAGTAGGATTAGGACAGAGTAAAAAAACTGTAGCGACCAGCATAGAGATGTTTCATAAAATTCTGGATGGGGCGGAGCCCGGGGATGCTGTCGGTTGTTTGCTCCGCGGTGTAGAGCGTGATGAAGTAGAGCGAGGGATGGTGTTGGCCAAGCCAGGCTCTATCAAACCGCATACTCATGCTGAGGCCGAGGTATACGTGTTGGGCAAGGAAGAGGGAGGCAGACATACCCCATTCTTCAGCGGCTATAAGCCACAATTTTACATCAGAACTACCGATGTTACCGGGGCTATCGAACTCCCCCCAGGGATGGAGATGGCTATGCCCGGGGATAATGTGAGAGTAGGGATAAAATTAATCTACCCGGTGGCTTTGGAAGAGGGGTTGCGTTTTGCTATCAGAGAAGGGGGCAAGACTGTAGGTGCCGGCGTATTCGCCAAGATTTTAGAATGAGGCAAGATGGCAAAAAAGGGTGAGGCTCGAGTTATTATTCACCTTGCTTGTACACAGTGCAAGAAGAGGAATTATACCACCACTAAGAATAAAAGGAAAAACCCGGGGAGGCTTGAACTTAAAAAGTTCTGTCCCCGCTGCCGTCTCCATATATTACACCGGGAAGCCAGGTAACTCGGTCAACAATCATGACTCCATCTGCTAAGAAGAGGGACTCAAGATTCAAGTTTGTTACTGATATCATAGCCGAGCTCAAGAAGGCAGTTTGGCCAACACGGCAGGAGGCGTTACGCCTGACAGGAATGGTACTTATTGTTTGCCTTGCTGCCGGTCTTATCCTTGGCGGATTTGATTTTGGCTTTTTTCACCTGGTCAACTGGTTGAGATAATGGCGGATATGAAGGAAGGCAAGAAGCAGTGGTATGTGGTTCATACCCATTCGGGGTGTGAAAAGAAGGTTAAGGAAAACCTAGACCACCGTATTGAGTCTATGAATATAGAAGATATCTATCAAGTAGCAGTGCCTACTGAAGAAGAGATTGAAGTTAAGGGAGGACAACGGCGAACGGTAACCAAGAAAACCTTCCCGAGCTATGTTCTTGTCCAGATGGAGATGAATGATCAGAGTTGGAATATAGTTCGCAATACCCCCGGGGTTACCAGCTTCATAAGCAGCCAAGATGAGCAAGGCAAGCTTAGCCCGGTCGCTTTAGGTGATGAAGAGATAGCGGCTATCCTGAAACAGACAGAGACTGGGGCACCACGGGTTAAAGTTGGTCTCAGCAAAGGGCAAAGTGTGCGTATTATCGATGGCCCATTTATCGATTTTGTCGGTGTGGTGGATGAGATCAATCCAGAGAAGGGCAAGTTGAAAGTGATGGTTTCTTTCTTTGGGCGGGAAACATCGGTAGAGCTCGACTTTCTACAGGTGGAAAGATTATAAATGGCTAAGAAAGTAAAGGCAATCATTAAGCTCCAGCTCCCAGCTGGTAAGGCTACTCCAGCCCCCCCGGTAGGTCCAGCCCTAGGCCAGCATGGCATTAACATAATGGCTTTCTGCAAGGAGTATAATGAGCGCACTGCCTCACAGGGGGACTCAATTATCCCTGCTGAGATCACTATCTATGAGGGTCACTCCTTTACTTTTATCACTAAGACCCCCCCAGCTGCTGATCTGTTGAAAAAAGCTCTGGGTATAGACAAAGGTGCTTCAGGAAGTGAAAAGGTGGGGAAACTGCCCAGCGAAAAGCTTCGCCAGATTGCTCAACTTAAGATGCCGGATCTTAATGCTGTTGATCTTGATGGCGCTATGCATATCATTGAGGGCACAGCGCACAGTATGGGGATTGAAATAGAAGGTTGAGGTGAAAATGGCCAAGCATGGCCGAAAGTATCAACAAGCAGCAAGATTAGTAGATCAAGCCAAGGCGTATCAGCCGCGGGAGGCTATCGAGCTAGTCCAGGAGGTAAGCTACGCTAAGTTTGATGAGTCAATAGAGCTTCACCTTTGCCTGGGACTAGACCCCCGCCATGCTGAGCAGCAGGTACGGGGGGTAGTCTTACTCCCCAACGGGCTAGGCAAGAGGAAACGCATCCTAGTATTCACTCAAGGTGAGGCGGTGAGGGTGGCCGAAGAGGCAGGAGCAGATTATGTCGGTAGTGAGGAGTTAATCAAGAGGATTGAGGAAGGTTGGCTCGACTTCGATATGGCTATTGGCACCCCAGATATAATGGGTAAGGTGGGGAAGTTGGGGAAGATTTTGGGACGCCGTGGCCTAATGCCCAACCCTAAATTGGGGACTGTAGTTGCTACCCCTGACCTTCCTCGGGTGATCGATGAAGCCCACAAAGGCCGCGTGGAGTTTAAGCTGGATAGGACAGGTAATATTCATTTACCCTTGGGCAAGGCGAGCTTTGAGGGGGACAAACTGCTGGAGAACTTGGTTGCGGTTATTGAGGCTATAGTGAGAGCTAAACCTAGTGGAGCTAAAGGTCAGTATATTAAGAGCGCCACATTAACTAGCTCTATGGGGCCGGGGATTAAACTTAACCTTAAGTCTACTCTTTCTCTAAGTGCAAGTTAATCCCTTGCCTGTGAGCAGGTGGGAAAACAATTTTTAAAGGGGGTTTAAGATGGTCGGGATTACTTCTTATGGTGCTTACATACCCTGGTATCGGCTAAACCGCAACATCATCTATTCGGCTATGGGATGGCTAAATCCAGCAACCCTCACGCCTGGCGAAAAGGCTGTAGCCAACTATGATGAAGATAGTATTACCATGGCGGTAGCCGCAGCCATTGATTGCTTAAACGGCCTTGATCGGGGGAAGATCGATGGTTTATATTTTGCCACCACCACCTCCCCGTATAGAGAAAGGCAAAATGCGGGGATAATCGCTGCCGCCCTCGACCTTCGTCCTGATATACGGACTTCTGACTTCAGCGATTCTATCAAGGCAGGAACTGGTGCTCTCCTCTCCGCTTACGATGCCGTTAAAGCGGGGTCGGTAAAGAGCGTTATAGTCTGTGCCTCTGATTGCCGTCTGGGTAAACCTGGCAGTGCTCAGGAGGAGATCCATGGGGACGGTGCTGCTGCCCTCCTTTTTGGGGATAGCGGAGTAATTGCCAGCCTTGAAGGTGCTTATTCTCTCTCTCATGATTTCATGGACCACTGGAGGGCGGCGGAGGATAGATTTGATCGTTCCTGGGAGGATAGGTGGATCCGAGATGTGGGCTATAATGAATTCACCTCTGAAGCTATCTCAGGATTATTGAAGAAATATAGCTTGAACACTAAGGATTTTGCTAAAGTAGTTTATCCTTGCCTTTATACCAGAGCCCATGCGGATATAGGGAGAAAGTTAGGATTTGAGCGGGGTCAGCTTCAGGAGCACATGTTCGCTACAGTAGGCAATACTGGCGCTGCCTATCCCTCGATGATGCTGGTGGCAGCGCTTGAGGATGCCAAGCCAGGGGATAAGATCCTCGTTGCCAGCTATGGGAACGGGGCTGACGCTGTGTTCTTCCAGGTAACCCAGGAGATAGAGAAGGCAAGGGAGAGAAGGGGAATCAAAAAGCACCTAGCATCAAAAAAGGACTTGGCTAGCTACGAAAGGTTTATTGCTTCCCGTGAGGTGCTTACCATAGAAACTGGAGGTCGTGGTGAAGAGACGGCAGCTACCTCAGCGTCAACGCTGTGGAGGCATCGTCGCGCTATTGAGGCTCTGGTGGGCTCAAGGTGTAAGCGTTGTGGCACCCGCCAATATCCTCCACAGAGGATATGCGTGAAGCCTGATTGTGGAGCTATAGATGAGATGGAAGCCTACAGGTTTTCCGATAAACAGGGCCATATTATTGGCTATACTGGAGATAGTTTGGCCTTCAGCATCAATCCACCACAAATGTATGCCATGGTAGATTTTGAGGGGGGAGGAAGAAGCTGGTTTGACCTGAGCGATTGTGATCTTGATTCGCTTAAAGTAGGCATGCCGGTGGAGATGAGCTTTCGAAGAAAGTATCACGATGCGGCTCGTGGCGTGTATGGGTATTTCTGGAAAGCGATGCCAATTCGGGCATAAAATAAAAGGGGGAAAGCAAAGATGGCAGAGGGCATAAAGGACAAGGTTGCTATTATAGGGATGGGATGTACTAGGTTTGGAGAGGCATGGGATAAGAGTGCTGATGATTTAATGATTGAGTCATCTATGGAATGCATGGAGGATGCCGGGCTAGAGAAGAAGGATATTGATGCAGCGTGGTGGGGCTGTTGTTTTCCTATGGGTGGACTTAGTGGCCTGCCTTTATCTATGCTACTAAAGCTACCGTTTATTCCAGTGACCCATGTAGAGAATTTCTGTGCTACTGGTACGGAGGCATTGAGGGCCGCCAGTTATGCGGTTGCTGCGGGGGTTTATGACATTGCCTTAGCAATTGGCGTGGAGAAGTGCAAGGATACCGGATACGGTGGCCTCCCGGACTTTGGAGGTATGATGGGGGGGACATCCAGATGGGACATGCCAAACGCCACTGCCCCAGGGCTGTTTGCCATAATGGCCACCAGTTACTTTGCCAAATATGGCCTTTCCCCTGAGGAAGGGAAAAGAACTTTGGCTAAGATTGCAGTGAAGAGCCATCACAACGGCACTCTAAACCCTAAAGCTCATATGCGCAGGGAAATCACTGTAGATGAGGCAATGAATGCCCCTATAGTTGCCTGGCCATTGGGGTTATATGACTGCTGTGGGGTAAGTGATGGATCGGCAGCAGCTATCGTAGTCCGTGCTGAGGATGCCAAGAAGTATAGGCCTGACCCAGTTTATATTAAATCATTTAATATCGCGATAAGTTCGGGTGAAGAAAAGATGTACACTGACTGGGATTATGCCCATGTGGAGACAACCGTCCGTGCTGCGGCAAAGGCCTACAAGGAGGCAGGGATAACCAACCCCAGGAAGGAGATAAGCATGATGGAGACCCATGATTGCTTCTCCATCACTGAGCTCACTGAATATGAAGACCTGGGGATCTCACCTCGGGGAAGGGCGAAAGAGGACGTGGATGCTGGATTCTTTAACCTTGATGGGCAAATCCCCAATCAACCCGATGGGGGGCTTAAGTGCTTCGGTCATCCTATTGGTGCCTCAGGGTTAAGGATGATATATGAGATGTATAAGCAGCTTCAAGGGAAGGCAGGCCCAAGACAGATAAAGAACCCCAAGATAGGACTTACCCATAACATGGGCGGCTTCCCCCCGATGAATGTCATCGGCATTTCTATCCTCGGGCTCTAGGATAGATGGCTCTCATGAGACAGGCTATCTAGCTTAATATAGGAGGGGAGTTTATTTCAAATCTAATGAAAGGAGGGTCTCAAGATGGTAGGAATTACTTCTTATGGTGCTTACATCCCTAGGTATCGGATAAATCGTAACACTATCTATTCGGCTATGGGATGGCTCAATCCAGCTACCCTTATGCCCGGTGAGAAGGCAGTGGCAAACTGCGATGAGGATAACATTAGCATGGCAGTAGCTGCCAGCCTGGATTGTTTGAATGGCTTAGAGCGGGAGAAGATAGAAGGCTTATATCTCGCCACCACCACCTCTCCGTATAGAGAAAGGCAAGCTGCGGGAATAGTGGCTACTGCCCTTGATCTTCGCCCCGAGATACGAACTGCTGACTTTACCGACTCTATTAAGGCAGGAACTACTGCTCTCCTTGCCGCCTGTGATGCCATTAAGGGAGGATCGGCAAAGAGGGTAATAGCCTGCGCCGCTGATTCCCGCTTGGGAAAGGCGGGCAGTGCTCAGGAGGAGATTTACGGCGATGGTGCTGCTGCTCTCCTTTTGGGGGACAGTGGGGTAATCGCTACTCTGGAGGGCTCTTACTCCGTATCCTACGATTTCACCGACCACTGGAGAGGGGAGGAGGACAAATTTGACCGCACTTGGGAGGATAGATGGATCCGGGATGTAGGCTACACCAAATTTATTCCTGAAGCTATTTCTGGACTGCTTAAGAAATATGAGCTGAGCATTAAAGATTTTGCCAAAGTAGTTTACCCCGCCCTTTATGTTAGAGAGCATGCTGCTATAGGGAAGGGGCTGGGAGCAGATCCAGGGCAAATTCAACAGCAGATGCTCGCCACAGTAGGTGACAGCGGTGTTGCTTCCCCTTTGATGATGCTTGTAGCCGCACTTGAGGATGCCAAGCCAGGAGACAAGATTCTTCTTGCCAGCTATGGAAATGGCAGTGATGCCATGTTCTTCCAGGTGACTCAGGAGATAGATAAGGTGAGGGATAGGCGGGGAATTAAAGGACATCTAGCCCTAAAGCGGGAGTTAACCAGTTATGAGAAATATGCTGCCTTCCGTGGCACGATCCCGATAGAGAAAGGAATTCGTGGTGATGAGATCGCTTTTACCCAGCTATCAAACCTGTGGAGGGAGCGGAGAGCAGTTTTAGCCCTTTATGGATCGAAATGTAAGCGTTGTGGCACCCCACAATACCCTCCTCAGAGAATATGTGTGAGGCCCGATTGTGGAGCTATCGATGAGATGGAAGATTACCGCTTCTCTGATAAAAAAGGCCATCTATTTACTTATACCGGAGACAGTTTGGCCTTCAGCACCAGCCCACCAGCAATATATGGCATGATAGATTTTGAAGGGGGCGGGAGGTATAATTTTGACCTTACTGATTGTGACCTTGATTCAATTAAAGTGGGTATGCCAGTAGAAATGAGCTTTCGCCGCAAGTATGCTGACCCGGCGCGGGGCATTTACGGCTACTTCTGGAAAGCAGTACCAGTACAAGCATAAAATTTCAAAAAGGAGGGGAGATGGCCGAAGGCATAAAAGATAAGGTTGCTATCATAGGAATGGGTTGCACTAAGTTCGGGGAGTCGTGGGATAAGAGTTACGAAGATTTAATAGTTGATGCATTTAAGGAATGCATTGAGGATGCCGGAATAGAGAAGAAAGATATTCCAGCAGCTTGGTTTGCTAGTTGCTTTGATGAGGTTTTTGCCGGGAAGGCGGGTACACCTTTGTCCACCACATTGAAGTTGCCATTCTTGCCGGTAACTAGAGTAGAGAATTTCTGCGCCAGCGGCACGGAGGCTTTGAGAGGTGCCGCCTACGCTGTTGCCTCAGGGGTTTATGACATTGCCTTGGCGCTCGGTGTGGAGAAGCTTAAAGATACCGGCTATGGGGGCCTTCCCGATTTCGGTAGTGTTATGGGAACGAAGAATAGGCTTATCACACCAAACATGACTGCCCCAGGGGCATTTGCCATGATGGCCACCAGATACTTTTCGGTGTACAACCTTAGCCCTGAGGAGGGCAAAAGGATGTTAGCCAGAATATCATCGAAGAGCCATCATAACGGCACCCTAAATCCTAAAGCTCACCTCCGCAGGGAGGTGACTGTGGAGCAGATAATGAATGCCCCCATCGTTGCCTGGCCATTGGGACTATTTGACTGCTGTGGGGTGAGTGACGGAGGAGCAGCAGCTATTGTAACCCGCGCTGATATGGCCAAAAAGTTCAGGCCTGATCCGGTCTATGTTAAGTCGCTCCAGATCGCACTAAGTTCGGGAGAGGAAATAGGGTATACTGATTTTGATTATGCCCATGTAGAGACGGGTTATCGTGCTGGCCAGAGGGCTTATCGGGAGGCGGGGATAACTAACCCCAGGGAAGAGATATCAATGGCTGAGCTTCATGATTGTTTCTCCATCACTGAGTGTGTTACTTATGAGGATCTGCAGTTTAGTGCCAGAGGTAGGGCGAGGGAGGACATCGAATCTGGTCGCTTCGATTTAGATGGGCCTCAACCAGTTCAGCCCGATGGGGGACTTAAATGCTTCGGTCACCCCATTGCTGCCTCGGGATTGCGGATGATATATGAGATGTATAAGCAGCTTCAGGGGAAGGCAGGACCAAGGCAGATAAAGAACCCCAAATTAGCACTTACTCACAATATGGGTGGCATGCCGGCGTTGAATCTCATTGGTGTCTGTATCGTGGGGCTGTAACTAGTTTATCACCAGAAATTCACCATCCTTTTTGCACCCCGCTGAATCAGAAATTCAGCGGGGACTGTTCCTTGGTTTTTTGGGCAGCCCATTACCCCGGTAGAGAAATGGCGATTAGCCAATAGGAGGGGAATGGTAGGAATAATATCTTATGGGGCTTATATTCCTTTTTATAGGCTGAGCCGGGATGAAATTGCCCGAGCTTGGGGTGGAGGAGCTATAAGAGGAGAGAAGGCGGTGGCTAACTTTGATGAAGATAGCCTTACAATGGCAGTAGAAGCAGCCATCAGTTGCCTAGTTGGCATAGATCGCCAAACAATCGATGCTCTATACTTCGCTTCCACCACCTCCCCCTAC
>DEIJ01000148.1 GCA_002352365.1 Dehalococcoidia bacterium UBA2777
CAGATTCATGACCTATTACCGAATTCCTGGTTTAAGCTCCCAAACCACACCAAGGGCATAGGGGCAATTGTTTTTCCAGACATATCGAATGCGACTGAGGAGTTTGGTAGCTATTCTGACACGAGAATAGATAGGCGCACCAAATCAGTGCGCCTTATTATAGGATTGCGGCAGTGCCCGGTCTTGTTGAAGTTCCCCAAGGCACAAGGTGAGATAGTCTTTAGCCGGGCCGTTATCAAGGGATAGAGCCTTCAAATAAGCCATCAACTTGGCTGACCAATTAGGAAGGATGATAGACCCCTCCTGAGTGGTGACTTTCCACATAGTTCCTTCAGGGCTTCAGGGGAGGGGTTCACCGGGAACGATTTCAGCATAAGCCCGCCCTCTCGGATAGCTAGCACCCAACGCTTTTTGTGGACGTCGATACCAACATGAAAATGTTGATCTTTGAAGCTGATTTCTTTAATCTTATTGTTGTGCATGGTAATCTCCTTTCTTTTATATGTTGATTGAGCCATCCCAATAATAAGGGGAATTACCATTCGCAGTATGGAAACCTCACTTTTGGCATGATGTCTGCACCTGAACGCCAGGGCGTGGCGATTTTCAAGAGTTCGTCAGCTTGTCGGGGTTAGCTACCAGGCAGAGGTTATCTGCATATGCTTGGCGGCAGCTGAGCTTGGTCGTCAGGCAGCACAGACTGGCTATCAGAGAACAGTGGAGGTAACTGCCATGGATAAGCCGAAATCAAATCTAGATTTCAAACTCATGTCTCTCACCTACAAAGTTCGCGATTTCTTCCGGCCACGCATGAATTTGTTGAAAGATGTGGGGATAAAGCCAGGATTCTGCGTGCTTGATTACGGCTGTGGGCCCGGAAGCTACATAATGCCCTTGGCGGAACTGGTGGGCAACTCAGGGGAAATCTACGCTCTCGACATACATCCCCTCGCAATTAAAAAAGTCCAGAGCATAGCTTCAAACAACGGCTTGAGAAATGTCAAAACCATTCAGTCCGATTGTAAGACTGGATTGCTAAATAATAGCATGGACGTAGTTCTACTTTACGATACTTTTCATGATCTCAGTCAGTCGAATGACGTGTTGCAAGAATTGCATCGAATACTGAAGCCAGGTGGTATTCTATCCTTCAGTGACCACCACATGAAAGAACAGGATATACTCGCAAGGCTAACGAATAGAGATTTGTTCAAACTCTCGACGAAAGGCAAGAAGACATATAGTTTTTCCAAGGCAAGGAAGGTTAGCAGGCAGAAGCAGAAAAACCACCTAACAACTCATCGCAAGCGACTGCACTAGCTGGTTCGCCGGTTCCAAGTTCTGAGGCCAAAGTTGCGTCTTGCTCTGGCAGAAGGTATTCTGCAGACGCCGCGCGGCGGCTGAACTCGGGCGTTAGGCTCACCTGCCTGCACATGCGATGTGATCGCCTGAAAGAGGTGCATCGGTGAACAAGGAGTTCTGGAGCAAAGAAAAACAAGAGGCGGAAGACTATGCCAAAGTGATGGAACGCAACCTTAAGTATGATGTCGTTCCCCTTGCAAAGAAGATCATCCAGGACATTTCTGCCCATGATTCAAGTATCAAGCTGGCAGATATGGCTTCTGGGCCTGGGTTCTTATCCATTGAATTGGCGAAGAGACTTCCCAAAGCAAGTATCACTGCTGTTGATTTCTCCCAACACATGAATGACATCGCACAGAGAAAGGCGAAAGAAAACAATGTTGCTCTTGAAGTGATTGAATCTGATGTACAGCGAATTGACATGGATGGTGAGCAATTCGATGTTATAGTAAGTAAGAACACTATTGGCGAGGTAGACAATCCAGGTCTATTCTTGCAAGAGACTCTTAGATTGTTGAAATCGGGAGGCAGGCTGTTTCTAATCGACTTCGATGGTGACTACCCAGATTGGAAGCTGCGGCCTTTGTGGTTCTTGGTAATGGTCAAAGGTGGAAGGAAGGCTGCGAGTGGTTTCTGGGAATCACATAAGACTGGATTCAAGATAGACGACATAGTCCGGATGTGCAAGAAGGCAGGATACATCCAGGTTAGTGCAGAACCTTACGGATTCTCTTATTATGTCATTTGCCAAAAAGGATAAGAGCTCATCCCGAAGGTTACTTTCACCTTCGTTGGTAATAAATGTTGTATCCGTGCTCATATCAAATAAATAGCGCAGATTTATCAATCTGTATCCTATCTCTAGTTGCCATAATGGTCAATCAAAAGTCAGCTATTATGTCTTTACGTCAAACATTATGCCATTTCGTGTGAAGACCGTCGGGAAGGTCTTTTCCGAAGCTGGCTGTTTGTCCGCTGGAACCTACGTCCTACACTCTTCACACAAGCTGACGCAAGGTGGTTAGTTTCATGCTTGCACCATCTCTATCAGTACCCCTCTTGCCGATCGGCGCCTTACAAAGCCGCGCTTTAATCCAATACTTTCGCTTGGGGGGACCTCCAGTACGTCTGCCCCTTTGGCTCTCAGCGATTTGATTTGAGCATCAATATCATCCACTACCAAGCAGATGTGATATAGCCCTTCCCCATGCCTTTCCAAGAACCTTCCAAACTCATTGTTGGGATCGGTTGTCTCCATGAGCTCAATACCGACATCACCGAGATGGAGCATGGCATTCCTAAATCCAAGTTCTGGGACATCCATTCTATGTGTTGGCGGACTGAACCCAAGAATATTGGTATACACATTCAATGCTTCATCAATATCCCTTACAACAACACCAATATGACTGACCCTAGTGAACATCTCATCCTCCTCTTTCGATATTGATTGGTAAGTGGGGCGCGTACCTAATTAACTTTCTGCTGGCCAGCAAGAGTGCAACAACAGTTTGAATCTTAATTATCTATGCAATCCATTTCACCCCTAATTTAGAGCACATCCCTCAGTTTCAATTTTGCCCCCAAAGTGCCAAGACCCCGACGCGGATTTCTAAACGGCCTCCGTTTGATTTGCTATGAGCGGAGCATTTTCCATCCCGGCCTGCCGAAGCGGAATCCCCAACTCTTCTCTTCTGACAGCGATAAGCTACTCTTCTTGCCCTCAATTGTCAATCAATAACCTTCCATCCCACCGGCGGGTAATCAAGATGAAGCTGGTGAGCCGATTACAAATTCAACTGGCGGCAAGGATGCCAATGCTTTGAGTCCCCTTGTCCGCGATGACACATTTAGCCACCCGGTGACGTGCTACAGCACAGGATTTGCAGCTCTTGGAAAAGGTACATATAACATACAACCCTGATAAGGAATCTAAAAGGTTACCTTGCCAGATGATAATGACATTATGCACCAAGTTGGGGGAGTGTTTTCACGGAATAAGGAGAGGCATTCGAGACCTGAGGATAGCATTGCTTAGGTGGATGGAGGGCATGGAGAGCATTACAGCAGACTCTTTGGCTGCCTCCGTTGAGAACTTCCTGCCGAGCACGCAATAGAAGAAGGCTACACCAAAAAACCTCAGCCCGCTTTGAGAACTGTTTCTGTTTCCCAAATCCAAAAACGGCTTTTTGACCCCCCCTAGACTACCTCCTCTTCCTTGAGTTGTGCTATCTCGTCTTCGTTGTATCCTCCGAATTCCCTCAAAATCTCTTCACTGTTTTCTCCCAATTGAGGAGCAGCTTTTCGTGTCCCAGCTCGAGCCTGGCTGAAATGGACTGGAAAGCCCGGCATCTTTATCCTACCCAGAGAGGGGTGGTCAATCTCATCCAAATAGTTTTCTCTTACCTGTGGGTCATCCTCAAGTTCAGTTGGTCGGTTCACTGGAGAGGCGAAGAGATCGTATTGTCTGAAGGCTTCCAGCCACTCCTCCCGAGTTTTGGTCACAAAAACCTGCTCAAGCAAGGAAACAAGCTCCCCGGAGTGTTCCTCCGCTCTCTTTTGCAGAGTATCAAATTTTGAATCGCTTTCCAATTCTGGCTGACCTATGGCTTGACACAAGCGAGACCAGTCTCCATCGGGCTGAAGGGTAATGGCAAACCATTTGCCATCCTCACAACGATAATAGTTTCGAGTGGGATCGGTGTCAATGTGATGGTGACGAGGCACATCTTGATGGAGCCAGAGAGCATTCAAGAAATTGCAGTAGGCCAAGTGTAGAGCAGCTCCCAAGATAGAGGTCTGAATCTCCTGACCTTCGCCAGTGCGCTCTCGCATGCAAAGCGCTGCCAGGATTGCCTGACTAACCACAATGGCAGTTGCCTGATCGATGAGCCCAAAGTGAAGGACAAGAGGGGGCATCTCTGGTTCCCCCATACTATACATTATTCCTGATCTTGCCTGCCCCTGAAAATCAAATCCACCACGATCTCTATCCGGCCCGCTAGGCCCATAACTTGAAACAGACACGTAAATCAAGCGGGGATTAAGTCCAGAGAGCATAGGGTAAGTCATCCCCATCTTTTCAACAGTTTTCCGTCGAAGATTAGTCAAGAAAACATCAAATTGAGGGATCAAGCGATAAACAATTTCCCTCCCTTTCTTCTTGTTCAGGTCTATGGCAATCGATTTTTTGTTCCGATTAGAGGCCTCGAAGAAAAGATTTCTGCCTCCGGCTACATCGAAGGAAGTTCGCCCAAAGCGACTCCGATACCGGATTGGGTCGCCCTTTCCCCGCTGTTCTATTTTTATCACTTCCGCCCCCAAATCACCGAGGATAGCCGAGCCTCCTGGCCCGGCATGGAAAATTCCCCACTCCAAAATTCGGATTCCTTCCAAGGGATACTCCATATCCTACCTCCTCATTCAGATATCCTCTTTCTTATACAGGCTGTTTAAGAATAGCCTCGGTGTTTCTAATCAAGAACGAAGCTGGGCGTAGCAATTTGAATGGAGGTGAAGATTGCCAGCAGCAGTTAAGGTGAATTTGGATTGCTGCGAGGCAAAATTGAACAGCCTGTTTATACAGTGCCGCAGCTTCATATAAGGTCAAATTGCTCAACTTGAGGCAAAGACCCCTCTCAAGCTGCCTAGCAGAGTCTTCGGTAGTTTGCAGGCCATTTCTACAGTGGTAAACGGAGCAGATGCTAAGCGAGGGCATTATCACGGCTGACGCAGTCGCGCCACAGCTCAAAGTCACCTTCGACACTTGCCTTGCATGCTACCTGTTTGCCGGCACAAATGGGTGTAAAATCGCACCGCTGGCACGCCTGTCCTGGGGTTCGTCGGTAGGCCTTTTCCCGTCTAATTTCTCCTGCTATGACAAGCAGATCCCACGCTGCCTGTTCCAACTGCTCAGCGTTGAGCTCAGCTGTTTGACTGATGCCAGAGGAGAGATAGTGGAACGATACCCTGTGTACTGAATATGGCAACTTGCGAGACACAATCAGCGCATAAAGGTAAAGCTGGAGCCAGTCGGTGTGCTGAGGCACATTGCCAGTCTTGTAATCAATGATGTGCAGGCTCCCATCAGCTTCCTTATCCACACGGTCGATCCTTCCCTGCAAGATAAGCCCAGGAGTGATCTCCGCCTCAACCCACGCCTCCAGCATCAACGGGTGAACAGCGACATCTTGCTCGGAAACAAAACGGCTAAGCTCAGCTAGGGCCTTTTCAGCCCATCGCTTCTCATCGGCTCTATTCTTGAAACCGACTCTACACCGCTGCCAGTTCTTTCGCAGCAGCCTCTCAGTGGTCTTCTTGGTTCTCTCCTCTATAGGCACAACAGAAAGTAGGTCCCTGAGAGTGGCGTGGACGTGGTTAGCCATCGTGTAGTACGGCCTTGCCGTGGCATACTGGTCTCCCAGTTTGTCTATGTAGCGGAACTTGTACTGCTGCCGGCACACACGGAATGTGCTAACACTGTATGGAGAAAGCTTCAGAGGGGGAAGCTCGATCTCCCGCGGTGCAAAGACGGGAACAGTGATATATCTCACCTGTCCAGAGCTACCTGTAAGCTTCTCTGTCATGCTGGCACCTATCGGTCAAACATAAAACCAATCTGCCGGGCATTAACCACCGCCTTGTCCCCATGGCAGTTGTTGAACAGGATGTGGGGTTGCCTGGTCTCACCCTGCAACCTCTCGATCCTGGGAAGCCATTCTCGGAGCTCCTGCTCGGGATATAGATAGTTGAACCGCTCCGCAGTGGAGATGCCCTTCCTCTCCCACATGTCGGAGTTTCTGCCGTGAAACCTCACCACGGCGATGTCAGAGGTTGCCTCGGCCACTGGAGGCACGCAGTCTATCCTAATTGAAGGATGAGCCATCTATACTTTTGGCCTGCTGCTATTTCATTCCCTTGATATTCCAGCAGGAGCTTACCAGCGCTTATTCTTACTACCTCGGCTGTCTGCTGAGGTTGCTCTGTTTGATCACAAGGCCCAACTGTAAGCCCTATGACAACCATCATCACAATAAAGACTAAAGCTAGTGAGCCGAAGATAATGCCAAGCCTTTGGGCATTTTGAGCCCCCCCTTGAAATCATGACGGACTCTTTGTGCTAAGAGCCCCCTCACTGCGGAGGTATTGAAAATGAAGAAAGCACGAAATCACCACAATGTTAAATTGGTAATGCGATACTGTCAGCCGCTAACAAATCATGGGCGACAGTATCTCGAGCGATGAGGAAGCCCGCCGCGATTCATATGGCACGGAAGCCGGTACCATTATAGATAGCGTGGCAAGCGGTAACTTCACTGTACTAGGCTGCGCTCAGCCATATTGACATGCCCTCTGATGAACGTGCAAGTACGTGTTGTGACTGTCGAAAAACCCCTGACAACCTCTTTTTCAAAGCTGGGAGTCTGACCACTCCAAAGCTGAGCCTCTACTTTTTCGACAGTCTCGTTAGTCCGAAGCTTGCCCGCTTCCATGTTACGACCCTTGTTCCCACCTCAAAGCTATCTTACTGAAGGTGTCTTGGATTTAGGTAGTACGGCTTTAAGAAGTCAGTAATAATAGGCCACAACCGGCTCTCTTCAACTCTAAACATCCTCTCAACCTCGATGAAATATGGTTTTTCATCACTCACATTTACTAGAGGAATGCCAAAACCAAGATCAAAATCTCTTATGCTACATACACCATCCCTAATGGCTCGCCCGCTCAAATTCTCAAATCCCACATTTTCTATGGCTAGCCTTATAGCCTCCACTATCACCTTCGCTACTATCCACCCTACAAAGTAAAATTGTGGAACGTCCTCGACCTCCCAGCCCCGGTTATCCTTAGCTGCATCGAGCACTGCTTTCATCCCTGGTAATTGTGGATCATCCCCATTGCACACAAAGGGATATATCTGGTACCACCCATCAGCATCACCTCCTACCATACGGAAGACCCCCTCATCAAGGTTACCAGCGCCTGCGCAAAGCTTTATGCCTTTTTTCATTATCTCCAGTCTGGCAGCATCCTTTACCAGCACTGCCATAGAACCCCCAAAGTGCATGACATATATCCAATCAGGGTTTTTATTTGCCAGCCTAATCCACTCGACAGATGTATCAATTACTCCAAAAACAGGTATAACTTCTTTGCCTACAAACTCAACCCCTATTTCGGCGGCATGTTTGGAACCCTCATATGTTTCCCAACCTTCCTCGAAATCTATAAGCATTATTCCGATCCTAGGTGGGCGCTGCTCAATCCAATTATCCCTAACCCACTTCATAAAAGTGGCAAACTCAGGGCCAAGCCCCGCGCTGGTACCAAATACCCACATCTCAGGTTCGGTTATCATCAGGGTAGAATATGGAGCGAATGGTATCGCGGGTATCTCGTCTCTTTGCATCGTTGGTGCGATGTATGCGTGACTATTGGATATCGCACTCTCTATGAGTACCCCTTCCGTTTTCCACCTTTTGTGTGCTGTGAGAAGTAGAGGAATCGGGCTCTGTGCCGTGTTTGCCCACCGCCCCTCCAGCTTGACTCCATCAAGCCCACCTTGGTCATTGACTAATTTTAGGTAATCAACAATCCCGTAGTAACCTGGGATACCACAGCTCGCTATAGGCCCAGTGAAATAACTGGCTACGCCTATCTTCACCACCCTCTCATTTGGCCCAGCCTCACAGACTGGAATAGCGGCCGTAAGTGAGAGCACTATGCAGAGCCCCACTGCTACGAGACTCAATCCAATCCTCTTTACTCGTTTCTTCATCTCCCCTCCCTTCATTCTTTTTGCTCCTCATCAAAGTAGACTTTATCTATGGCATACCTTATGAGCTGGGCCATAGACACCTTCTTCTTATAAGGTAATGTCTCCATTTTCCTGTAAAATCCCTGGCGTAAGTGCCTCCAACGGTTTAAACATGTCACTTTTCACATTATTGACCCAGGTGTTTTTCATCTAAATTGACCACCTGTGGGCACGCATGGTTGTCATTTTACATGACTCTCACCTCCTCGGCAACCAGCTGAGCTCTGTCGGGTCGCAGTAGAGACCGATAGCTCTTGCCAGTCAAGATCACATGATGGGCTCTGTTGATGAGGCGATCCAGAATACCTTCTGCCAGGACAGGGTTAGGGAAGAGGGGATACCAGTCCCGAGGTATGCGGTTGGAAGCTATCACCAGGGAGCCACTGCGGCTTCGCTCATCGATGAGTTCATATATGTCCTCAGTCTGCTTGGGGGTAAACTCCTTCATAGCGAAGTCGTCCGTGATAAGCATATCAGGCTGGAGGTAGCGGCGCAGACGGGTTTCCCAGGTGCCATCGGCGTGTCCTCCACCGAGGTCTGCCAAGAGCCGGGATGTCTTCATATACAGCACTTTGTAACCCATGCGACACGCCTGGTGCCCCAGGGCCAAGATGATATGACTTTTGCCCACACCCACAGG
>DEIJ01000145.1:0-201 GCA_002352365.1 Dehalococcoidia bacterium UBA2777
GCCCTTCCAGTGGAACATCCGATAAAAGAGAGAGGAGCAATAGTAGCCAGAGGTCTGGTCGGCCCAGCAAAGCATTTGAAAAAACAAAGCTTCGCCGGGGCTCAGTGAAATTACCATTAGTAGAACTCCAGTCTTCTTCCTCGGTCAAGCGGACCAAACAGTGGATCCTGAGGTGCAAGCTAAGGAAATTCAAGGTTTCAC
>DEIJ01000145.1:251-3937 GCA_002352365.1 Dehalococcoidia bacterium UBA2777
AAAAACTGCTGGAAAAACCACCAAGATCTTGAACTATTGACCTCTTTGCTCCGGTGATGCTATAGTAGGCAAGGAAACTTTAAACCAGGAGGTGATAGATGGACATGATCCTCATTTGTCGGGATGCTCTTGAGGACTCTCTCATTGGCAATGTGGCGATGGCGATGGAAGCGAAAAAAGCCGGATACGATGTAGGTATTTTATTTACTGAAGAGGCTCTAGCTGCCTTGGCGGGTGAATCCTTCCGGTGGTCTCCACTGTTTGAAAGTCGCCCTGCCAGAGCCAAGATATCACGTAATGCTACTGCCATGGGCATCCAGGTAGCCAGCGTTAAAGACAGCCGGTGGACTGACCCTTCTCGTTTGCTCGAGCAGGCAAAGGAGACTGGTATTAAGCTTCTGGCTTGCCCTATTTGGACGCAGGTGCTGGGGGTGAATGGGAAACTTCCTCCCCAAGTCACCTCCATAGACAGTGCCACTATGCTTAAAGAGCTGCACGAGGCTAAAACTATTATAGGAGGGTTATAGAATGGCATTTTCAGCCTGGGAAAAAGTTGAGGGCATCGAGTTCAAGGAACTTCTCTACGAGAAGAAATACCGTGACCGCGGTGGTGGGGTGGCGAGGATATCGTCTAATCGTCCCCAGCGGATGAATGCACTGACCAATGATGGGTGGACGGAAATAGTCACCGCACTTGGAAATGCCGAAAGCGATAAGGATATTGGGGTAATAGTAATCGCTGGTGTGGGGGACCACTTTGGCGTAGGGGGTGATATGCAGTGGGAGGCCGCTGGCGGTCTACAGCCACTATTTACCGCCCAAGCCCCTGAGGCAGAAGCCCCTGGGGCGGGACTCCTTGCCGGGGGTTTTGATACTGCTATTACAGAGTCTGCCAAGCCAATTATTGCTGCGGTTAAGGGGTATTGTATCGGGGGGCATCATCATCTCGCTTACCATTGCGATCTTACCATCGCTGCTGACAATGCTATCCTGGGTCAGAACGGTCCCCGGATAGCCAGCCCAATCCATGGCTACCTGGTTTCTTCTCTAGCCCACGTAGTAGGGATCAAAAAAGCCAAGGAAATATGGCTGCTTTGCCGTCAGTACACTGCTCAAGAGGCTCGGGAAATAGGCTTGGTAAATGTGGTGGTTCCCCTATCCAAGCTGGAGGAAACGGTAGACCAGTGGTGTGAGGATCTGCTGAATATTGTCCCTACCTGTCTCGCCCTAATCAAAAAGAGCTTTGTCAGCATTGATAAGTACCTGGAAGCCGACATGGGGAAAATACTAAACGAGGTAGCCCCTGACTTCTTCACCCGCCCCGAAGTGGCGGAGGCACATGAAGCCTTCTTCCAGAAAAGGAACCCCGAGTTCTGGAAAGAGGCCAGGAAGGCTGCTGGATAAGATAGGCAGACTTCAGACATAACCAAGATGTGAGCTGAGATATCCGCTACAACATGGTTCAAATAGATTTAGGGGGTTGGCTATGTTCAAAACAAGGATCACCCAAATGCTGGACATTGAATATCCCATAATTCAAGGGGGGATGATGTGGCTTTCGCGAGCCGAGCTGGCGGCAGCGGTCTCCGAGGCAGGAGGATTGGGGATTATTACCTCAGCAAATTTCAACACTGCCTCAGAGTTAGGTGAGGAGATTCGTAAGACGAAAAGCCTCACCACCAAGCCGTTTGGAGTAAATATCAACCTATTCGCCAGGCCAATGCCACCTGTTCCCAATAAAGAGTTCATCGAGGTATTGATTGAGGAACGGGTTAAAGCGGTTGAGACTTCAGGGGTTAGAACTCCTGAGGAATATCTTCCTCGCCTCAAAGAGGGGAATGTAAAGGTGATTCACAAGGTAACTACAGTGAGACATGCGCTTAGTGCAGAGCGGATAGGTGTAGATGCGGTAATCTTAGTAGGCGCTGAACAGGGGGGGGCAGTAGGAATGGAAGAAGTGGGCACACTTGTTCTCATCCCTATAGCTTGTGATGCATTGAACATCCCGGTTATTGCTGCCGGGGGGATTGCCGATGCCCGTGGCTTCGCCGCCGCCTTAGCTTTGGGTGCTGAAGGAGTGGTTATAGGTACGCGGTTTATGGCCACTAAAGAATGCCCTGCTCATGCTGACTTTAAGCAATGGGTGCTACGAGCTAAGGAAATAGACACGGTGATTGTAGAGCGTGGTATTCGCAATACCCACAGAGCACTGAAAAACAAAGCGGCGGAGAAGGCATTGGAATTAGAAGCCAGAGGTGCTCCCCTTGAGGAGTTACTACCTATAGTTGGTGGTGAAGGTTATAAGAAGGTGTTTTTTGAAGGCGATCTTGATGCCGGGATAGCCTCCTGTGGCCAAGCGGTAGGTTTGATAAATGATATTCCCACAGTAAAAGAGGTTATTGACAGGATAGTAGCCGGAGCAAAAATTGCCGGCCAGCGCCTTACTTCTTTGGGACTCCACATGTAATCGCCCCTTTGGCAGCAAAATCTCCCGAGCTACCAATAGGGATTGTCGACGATGTCCTTACAATGATGGCTCATGCCAACATCTGGGGTCTTCAGCCATCACATCGCCGCAGAATTGATAGGCTACTGCTCGTGACCCGCCACAAAGAAACTTGTACTCACACCGGCCACATTTGCCGCCGAGATTGTCTCTGTTCCTCAGTTGCTTGAGCAGCGAGGATGATTGCCAGATTTCCCCCAGGCTTTGTTGCTTTAAATCGCCAATGACAATCCTTATTCCTGGATGAGGCATTACCTCTCCATTGGGCTTTACTGCACACAAGGATATGCCCGAGGCATCACCGATTACCATCTCGGGATCATAAAGATCGAAACAGCTTTGCTGGAACTCCTCATCCAAAGCTAAGAAACAGTAGGGATCATCGGGGAAATATATGCAGGGGAATGGTTCCTGGCATCTTTCAGCCAAATACTCACTCATTTCCTTTCTCTGCTCAGTAGTTAACGCAAGTTGAGAAATCCTTTCCCCCCGGCCACAAGGGATGAATTCCTTTACCGAGAAGGGGGAAACCCCCAAATCTTGGGCTAGCTTTATCATATCGGGGAGCTCGGCTAAATTTGCCTGGGAAATTGTAGCCATAACACTCACCTGAAGGCCAACCTCAAGGCAATTTTTTATCCCCTCCATTGCTTTAGCGAAGTTGCCTTCACCACGGATAAAATCGTGGCTTTGGGGTGAGGCCCCGTCTAAGCTAATCGCGATACATATGTCTTGTCCGGCATCTCTCAGTCTCCTGGCATATTCCTTACTCAGCAGAACACCGTTAGTGCAGACCAGCGTCTGAAATTGCCGTGAGGCGTAGCTCAAAAGCTCGACGATGTCTTTTCTTACCAATGGCTCCCCACCGAGAAGCATCAAGGCTGAAATCCCCGATTTAGAGATATTGTCTAAGACGTTGATCGCCTGTTCAGTGTTCAGCTCATCGTCCCCCGGTCTCCCCGCGGCTATACCACAATGGCGACAGCGCAGATTACAGGCATGAGTTACCTCCCACAAGACAAATTGAGGCCCTTTGATGTTCCTCAGCTCTTTTTGATATTTGTAGCGAGTGAAATCCAAGATATCCTGTGGAGAAAAATCTAATCTAGGTTTAGTTTGTGCTCTCATTATCCCACCTCCTCTACTGCGCCTTTACTCCGAAAATAGATTCCCCATGTGT
>DEIJ01000145.1:4031-8616 GCA_002352365.1 Dehalococcoidia bacterium UBA2777
GACAACCTATTTTCATGATTCGTTGGTGGGCAACCGCCCATGAGGGTTTACCTTGTTATTAATATCATATCTCTCCTCAAGCTCCGTGGCAAGTTGGTTATTTTCGCCATGTAGCCACTAATCTGTCCGGCTTTAGCAATAGTTCTAGGGCAGCATTGATATCCCCAACTACTACATCAGCGCTCAATATTGCCTCCGTAGCTGCCCCTTCTGTGCCCAATACGCAAATGCCTAGAGCCGATTCCCTTAGCATGGAGGCATCGTTGGAGCCATTCCCGATACAGATAGTATTCTTCTCCCCCAGTTGCTTGACCAGGGCAAGCTTTTGAGCATCCTCGGTGCCGGGCTCTATTTTGTCTATCTTGGGGCCAAGCTCCAGTTCCAATCGGGAGGCGCTGCCCTGCGTATCCGCAGTAACGATGGAGATATCAACTAACCTGCCAAGCTGACAAAGCTGCTCCGCTACCCCAGAGATAACCCCTCCGTCCAAGGCGATAGTGCCATTCAAATCTAGGACGAGATACTTGAACTGATAGCTTCCCCTGCCGGGGATGGTTATATCGATCATTTCTACTCTATTTTACCACGATCTTCCCCTTCGGCTCATCTACTACCTCACCAACGATCGCTGCCTCCTCTATACTCTCCTCATGCATCCTTTTAAGCAATGCCTCTGCCTCTTGCCCAGGCACAGAGATAAGCAGCCCTCCTGAGGTTTGGGCATCAAACAGGATGAGCAACCTCTCATCGGATATCTCAGTGGCCAGCTCAATCATGGGAAGGCGAAAATCCCGATTACGAATTGTCCCAGCGGGGATGAGTCCCATCTGGGCATACTCTTCCGTCCCAGGTAAAACCGGAACTACAGAGGAGTAAATCACCATCCCAACATCAGTCCCTTCAATCATCTCGCAGGCATGGCCCAGAAAGCCAAAGCCGGTTACATCGGTACAAGCATGAACCTCTGCCTCCATGGCCAGCTCCGAGGCTTTTTTGTTCAGGGCAATCATACATTTTATCGACTTAGCCACCAGTTCCTCATCTGCTAACCCTCCCTTCAGGGCAGTATTGATGATCCCTGTGCCCAAGGGTTTGGTGAGGATAAGTTTATCTCCCACCTTGGCACCGGTGTTAAGCCATACTCTTTCCGGGTGGATGACTCCGGTGACGGAGAGCCCATACTTCAACTCATCGTCTTCCACGCTATGTCCGCCCACCAAGATCACCCCTGCCTCCCGCATCTTGTCTAATCCACCAAGCAGAATTTGCTGTAGTATGGATATATCCATTTTCTTTATGGGAAAACAAACTATGTTCATAGCTACAATGGGTTCCCCTCCCATGGCATAGACATCACTCAAGGCATTAGCCACGGCAACTTCGCCAAAAGTATAGGGATCGTCGACAATAGGGGTGAAGAAGTCAAGGGTCTGAACGATAGCTAGGTCTTCACTCAGCTTATAGACACCGGCATCCTCAGCCCTCTCCATACCCACGATCAGATTTGGGTCAGCAATCAGTGGCAGCCCGCATAGCGCCTTATTTAGGTCCCCCGGACCTATCTTGCAGGCTCAACCAGCACCAGAAACAGTCTCGGTAAGGCGTAGTTTAACTCCCTCAGCCACTTGATTTGCCTTGTTCATTTAACCCCCCAGGCCTCTGTTGAGAACTAATCGCTGCTATTGTATTTATATCCCCCTTTCTCACTTCATCAGAGGGGTAAGTAACAGATGATACTCATCTCCGACTACTTGCTCTATCTGGACAGAATACCCCTTGCTTCGGGCCAGCCGAGAGACATTTTCTTTTGAAACTGCAGTCTCTACCAAGACAACTATCGGCTGGTTTGGATTTGCATCGATGGCTTTCTTTGTCCTAACCACCGGTATGGGACAGGAAAAACCACGCACATCGACCTCGACCATTGCTCTCCCCTTTTTCATTTTCTTTTGACCAGCAGCACATTCATCGCCTTGGCCACCACCGCAACCTTGTCGCCTTCTTTTAGGGCCATGTCATCCAGAGATTCCAGCGTCATTACCAAACCTCCTCAGCTTTCTCGACCTGCTTTGATAAAACAAACTCCACTCCACTCACATAGATATTCCCCAAACACAGCAGGAAATTGCTCGATGATTTGCCACACCTTGGTAGCTGGGGTGGCGTGGGCGAATTTCCCCGCCATGCGATTTGATTTAGCTGCAATTATAGCCGCCTCATGTAATTCCAATTCAGCATAGGCAAAAGCAGAGACCAGACCAGTGATGGTATCACCAGTTCCTCCGATGGCCTCCAGTTCAGGCATATTGGGCTCAGTGATAGTTTCCACAACCTCCCCATCCTTGACCACATAATCAATCGCCCCTTTAACCAAAAGCAACTTGGCTGCGCTCTTGAGTTGATAAGCGGTGGCCACCAGTTTAGGAGTCTGGGTTATATCGGTATCAAAAAGGTGCCTATTGATATAAGCAGGATGTGTGGCCTCGGGGTCAGCCAGAAAAGCCATCTCACATGAATCCGGGGTAAAGATGTCGAATTTTGAGGCCAGCCCGCAAGCTTTAGCAGCATACATCGAAGCAGCGTCAGCAATCATAATTGGCTTTTGGGGGCACTTTTCAATTGATTCGCAGAGCCCCCTCATCAAAGCCATATCCGGGAGCCAATAGTGCAGCACTAATACCTGCGGAGAAAGTTGAGGCAAGTTTTGGATAAGATATTCATAGATCGATCTGCTCCCCTTACCATCACCAATATCCCCACAAAGTAGAACTTGAGGCGGGTCAAGCTTCAGATACTTGGTGACAGCCAGCGCAGCGCTGATCATGGCTCCAGTGCCTTGGGTGCAAGGGATACTATGGTCATTTACGGCCAGAGAGTCTCCCTCCAGTCTCGCCTCCCCCCAGGTCAGCAGTAAATTCTTAATGGGAACTGTTCCGGCAATGAGCATCATTTCAACCCCTTTTCTCTTCCCAAATCGCCAGGCATTCTTCCACAGCCCGATCCAGCATCAAAGCACATAAGGTGAAGCCAATGTCCCTGGGTTTGGGAGCTTCGGTGAGCTTCTTACCGATTAATTCAATGTGAAGATAGGGGATGTCGGGGCAACCACCACCGGAGGTGTTTATGATAACACCACTGTTTTTATCAAAGGTGAGCTTCATGTTGCCCGCCTTGACCATCACCCAGTCACCGAAATCGGTTACTTGAACGATCTCCAAAAGCTGTGAACTCCCCGCCCTGAGTGGAGCAACACTGATATATTCAGCATTTCCTTCCCTGAGCAACCGTTCAATGCCGGTTTGCTCCACCAGATTTATTTCTAAAGCTAGATCGCAGCCCTTGCGTAGATGAGGTGGTGGGGCAACCAGCTTAACAGGATAGCCGGCACTTTTAAGTATCTTCTCTGCCTTCATGGCGTCTGGCACGTCGGCAAATAGCACCAGCCCACCGCCTTCAAAGCAAGGCTTCTTTTTTCGCTTCCCAAATACCATGAATGCCCTTAATTGTTGTACTGTTCAAATCGGTTCAAATGCCTTCACACCTTCTCCCTCATCAGCAAGCCAATAATCAGGGCAAAAACCAAGCCAATGATCACTGCCCATGTGCCGAAGTCGGAGGGACCCTGGCTACTGCTTGCCAGAAGGAAGTTGTGAGCAAAACCAGCCCCCACCAGCAGACCAAGGATAGTTATCCCGGCATCAGCGTCACCTTCCCCAGAGAGAATTGTCTGCCGCAGCGGGCAGCCGCCCAAAAGAGTGGCGGTCAACCCAGCCAGGGCCATGCTAAGGAAGTTCCACAGGTGGTTGTCATGAGCCACTGGCTGCCCCACAAATCCCCAACTTACCTCTCCAAGAGCGAAGTTCGAGATTAGTGCACCGACGAAGAAGGCAGCAATCCCACTGAAAAGATAGCTGTCCCTGACCAGCATCAAGTCTCGCCAGCCGCCCACAAAGCACATCCTCGTTCTCTGAGCTAGGAAACCGACTACAAGCCCAATAAGAAGTGAAATCCACAGCGCAGCATGCATTGAGCCAGGCCCCTTGGTGCTGAAGAAGATAAAGCTTGGCTTGAAGATAACTAACAAAAGAAATACCATCATGATAGCCGGCATTATCCAGCCAGCAATAGTGGACATCTTTACCGAGCGTCCCAAAGTAAAGCCTCGTCTCAGGCACATAATGCCCAAGAAAGCTCCAAAGACAACGCCCACTAAAGCAGTGATGCCATTGAGATCACCGCCAGCAAGGCGAACCAGAGCCCGGATAGGGCAACCGAGGAATACCAAGGCGCCAATCATAAAAAAGGCGCCAAGAACAAAACGAATTAGCGGAGACGAACCCCCCCGGGAGCGAAACTCGCCGAAGGCAAAAGAGGTGATAAAGGCACCCAGCACAAAACCCATAATCTCTGGGCGGAGGTATTGTACCACCTCGGCGCGATGCAAGCCGAGTGCCCCGGTTATGTCGCGATAGAAGCAAGCCACGCAAATGCCCATATTTGGCGGATTGCCCCACTTGGTTAGCAGCGAGGCAAACAGCCCAAAAACCAGCCCGGCAAGGATGATCCTTGTTTTCGGTGTCCAGTA
>DEIJ01000041.1:0-10817 GCA_002352365.1 Dehalococcoidia bacterium UBA2777
CAGCAGTCGAGCTTCTTGATGCAGCCAACATTCGCCTACCCAAAGCTCTGCCTCATTTAGGAGGACGTGTAGTCAGTAGAAAAAAGCTGCAAACACGACGCTGAACCATTGGATTTTGTTGCGGTTCAGCTTCAGAGCACAACGCCCTTCCAGTGGAACATCAGTTACAACGCCTGAAGGAAGAGGATCGCCAAGACTGATAGTCACATCAATCACCTTGGGGCACAACTTTAGAAGTCGCAAAAAAGGTAAGCTAGGAGGGAAGTCATCTCTTGATGATGATGGGGAGTTTTCTTTCTGCGCATACTACAAAAGGCGATTTAGATTCTCCTGACCGGCAATCTCCCAAACAACGGCCAGTACCTTGGAGCGCTGCGGCTTGGTAAACCCTGCCTTCCGCAGTCTCGTCTCCAGCTCGTCCAGGTGCCCGGGGCGGTAATGCTTCACCCTCTCTTCAGCCACCCCATGCTCATATCCCTGTTGGTACATCTCTTCGGCCTGAGCTTGCCCTTCTCGGAGACCCCTCTGGTAGGCCTCCATCTCCCTATATGCTTGGCTCTCCGCACCGTACTCGTACCCGCTACGATATGCCCTGGCTAATTCCACTTCAGTAACACCAACCATCATACCTCCTTTCTTTGAAAATCGCCCTGAGAGGGCCTAGAAGCACCTCTTTTTAGCCGGGGGGAATATAGAAGAGCAGCATAAACACACCACTACCCCCCTACCCTAAGGTGGAATGTTTTTGTATCTGGCCAAATCGATTCTTGGTGCTTAGAACGAGATTTTTTGCCGGTCGCCTTTGCCAAATTCCACCTCAATGTTGTAGAGGAAAATATTCAGAGGCGACTTGCCGCCATCATCGATACCTCTCTCAAGTCTGATTTGATGCCGCATCTCCTTTTGCCTCCCTCCCTTCTTTTAACTTCCAGGATGGCGGCGGCCATTCCCGCCTGCGAATGTAAACGGCATCCGCTTCCTCGACCGTATGGATTGGGCCTATTTTAACCGCCTTTATCCGGCCTTGATAAATAAGCTGCCTTACTCTTTGCTCTGATATTTCCAACTTTTGGGCTACCTGCTTAACCGTGAGTAACATTCACATACCCCCTTACTCGCTTCTATTATATCATAGGTGTTATAATATAGTCAATAATCTCTTACCCTATCTTCCTCGAGGGTGGTATTCTGTTCATGGCGCGTTAGTCCCCCTTTCTCGGTTTCCAAGCCCGGATTATTTCTCTCGGGGGTATCTTACGCCATATTTGTTCTTACAGGAAGCAGGGGACATCACCGATAAACAAGGAAACGGCAGTTGAAAGTGATATTGGTAAGACCTGCCCCCATCGGCACCCACTGACGGGTTATACTCTTTGCTGCCGACCCTTTTACCCCCAATCCCGGCTGGCATTTGGGTACTTTCTCATCAATGCATCGGGCAAGTAGACACTGCCGTATCCTTTGGCCCGATCATTCTGATGCGAACTCTTCACCCATTCCAGATGCTCCTTTAGAGGCAGTTTCACGCTTTCAGGAAGCACGGTAATCCGATCCTCCATGCCTTTTTTTGGTCATAACTGTTGGGAGTCGCTTAGGCTTCTTGGCGCGGATTGCATTGATGGAATCATCCGGCTCTTGCTTCAGCACCTGGCGATGGAGAAACAGCAAGGCATTGAAAGCCTGATTCTGGTGGAGGCGGAGACCTTCAAGACCACAGCCAGGTGGGTAAGGGAGGCCTCAATTTCGGGCCTTCCCATATCGCGTGGATGCTTCATGTTGTGAAAGATGATACACCGCCTGATCCAGGAGAGGTAGCTCTCTTCAGTTTGGAGAGAATAGTGTTCCAATCGAAATCATCCTGAGCCTGATCCGATAGCTTTTCAGGTTGTTTATCCATTTTCCTGTTGACTTTTAGACAGCATATGCCGTAGTATATACACAACATATCAAAACGGCTCTGCAAAAGGTAAGAGATGAATCCGGGTAGGATATGGAGTATCCACTAGAAGGAATTCGAATTTTAGAGTGGGGAATTTTCCATGCCGGTCCAGGAGGCTCGGCCATCCTCGGTGATTTGGGAGCGGAGGTCATAAGAATGGAACAGCGGGGAAAGGGCGATCCAATCCGGCATCGGAGTCGCTTTGGGCAAGCTTCCTTCAGTGTGCCCGGGGAGAGAAATCTTCTCTTCGAGGCCTCTAATCGCAACAAAAAATCGATCACCATAGACTTCAATAAGGAGAAAGGGAGAGAAATCGTCTATCGCTTGATCCCTTATTTTGATATTTTCTCAACTAATCTGCGACGGAGAACTGTTGACAAGATGAGGATGACTTATCCCATGCTTTCCGGATTTAACCCCCGGTTGATCGTTGAGTTTAGCTAGTCTCGAGCTGGGACGAGGAAAGGCGCCCCTCGGTTGTGGGGGAAGATACTGAGGAGATTTTGAGGCAATTCGGATGATATGACAAAGAAGAAATAGAGCAATTCAGGAGAGAAGAGTTAATCTGAGAGTGCTAAGAATGGCGCTACTGTGAAAACGCGTGATTCTCGGTCGATTGCATCTCTATTTCACATTTGTAGAAAAGCGCGAAAGGTTTACCTTTGACCCTTTTGCAGGAACGCCGATCTTGCTTTTCTGCTGAGCAAGGCCTAATATTAATCAAACCATACAAGAAAACCAACAAGGAAAGAATGTTCCACAGGGAGAATAGCAAAGGAATTGTAGGGGTAGAAGTTTTCACCCTCTCAAGCGGAGGAGGAAATGCCAAAAAAAGGTGAAATAATTATTGACGAGAGGCTTTGTAAGGGGTGTGCGCTTTGCGTAATGTTTTGCAGCAAAAAGTGTATCTCCATGGGGAAGATAGGCCCTGGTGGAATCCCTATAGCTCATTTTTCTGATCCCGAAGCGTGCACTGGGTGTGGAGTCTGCGGCTGGATGTGCCCCGATATGGCCATTGAGGTCTACGAATATGTTGCTAGGAGGCCGTTATGACAGAGAGGATTTTACACACCGGGAATGACACAGTAGCCAGGGCCGCCATTTCTGCTGGCTGTAAACACTATTTTGCCTATCCGATTACCCCACAGAGTGAAATTGCTCATTATATGGCTCGAGAACTTCCCAAAATAGGTGGGTGTTTTCTCCAAAGCGAAGGTGAATATGCTGCTGCATATATGCTGCTTGGGGCAGCCTTGTCAGGGGAGAGGGTGATGACTTCTACCTCAAGCCCCGGGCTCGCCCTAATGCAAGAACCGCTTTCTATGATGGTAACCGCTGAGATACCAGCGGTGGTAGTCGAGACCCAGCGGCTCGGGCCCGGTACTGGGACAGGAGGGCAGCAAGGCCAAACTGATTATCGCTTCGTTACCCGAGGAGTATATGGTGGTCTACACTATCCCGTTCTTGCTCCTTATTCTGTTTCAGAAATCTTTGAATTTGTGCAGCTCGCTTTTCATATAGCTGATAAATATCGAATATTAACCATGGTATTGACCGACTTCGTATTAGGCAGGATGACGGAGTATCTGGAGTTGAAAACCTTTGATTTTGGTCCGCTGCCGGAGAAAGATTGGGCCTTAAAGGGCAAGGCTCACAAAGGAGGAAGAAGCAATTTTCTTTTCACTGTCACAGGCATGATGTTAGATATTACCGGTTTCTTCCAGGGCCAACAGGAGAAAAGTAAAAGGATTATAGATTCAGAGACGAGATGGGAAACCTATAAAACTGAGGACGCTGATTTTCTCATTGTATCCTATGGATACTCGGCTAGGATGTCTAAAGGAGCAGTGAACACGGCGCGGGCACAAGGGATCAAGGCGGGGTTGTTCAGACCAATAACCCTTTGGCCTTTCCCGAGAGAAGCTCTGCAGCAAGAAGCTTTGAAGGCGGGAAAGGTACTAGTGGTAGAGGATAGCCCGGGAGAATTGGTAGAAGATGTAGAGTTAGCGGTTCAAGGACGAGTTCCAGTCCACTTTTTGGGCATTCAGGCTCGTCATATCGCCAGAGCAGAGGGGTTAATACTTCCAGAGAGAATTCTCCAGGAGGTGAGGGAATTGCTATGATTGAGGAAACTGCTATTACTAAAAACCTGGTTTGCAAAACACCGGCGTTTAGGCTTTTGCCCCTTGGGTTTTGTGCTGGATGTCATTATGGGATCATCTTTCGCCTAATAGACGAGGTTCTGGAAGAGATGGAGCTTAAGGGGATCACTGTATGTATAGGTGGGGGGGGCTGTAGCGCTATGGGAGCTATGGCTATGGATGTTGACGCATTTGGAGGCCCTCATGGACCCGGCACCGCCATCGCTTCGGCACTTAAACGAGTTTGCCCCGATAACTTCATCTTTGCTATACAAGGGGATGGGGAGCAGGGGGCGATCGGATTAGGCAGTTTTGTTGCTGCCGCAGTTAGAGGTGAGAATATCACCATTATCACTATGAATAATGCTTGTTATGGAATGACAGGAGGGCAGCTTGCACCTACTACTCCGCTTGGGATGGTGACTCCCACTACTCCTGAGGGGAGAGACCAAGAAATGGCAGGATTCCCCTTTCATGGACCAGAGCTAGTGGCACCACTAAGAGGAGTGGCTTATGCCGCGCGAGGAACTGTTCATACGCCGGCTAACCGCCAAAGGTCTAAGAAGATGGTGAAAACTGCCTTCCAAAAACAACTGCAACGACTGGGTTTCGCGGTAGTTGAGTTTATCTGTGCTTGCCCTACTAACTGGAGACTTTCCCCTGTCGATTGCGCGAGATACATCGAAGAGAAGATGATCCCTGAATTCCCTTTAGGTGAATTCAAGAATGTGGAGAAAAACGAGGGGTGATTATGGAAAAAATTGATAAAGGGTTCCGAGTAATCTTCGCTGGGCTGGGAGGACACGGAGCTTTGGTGTTTGGTGAGCTTTTGACTGAAGCAGTGGCAAGGAGGTATAACTATGCTTCTTTTGTTCCCAATTATGCCCCAAGTATGAGAGGTGGGGAAAGCGAAAGTATAGTGGTTGCCTCTAATGAAGAAATTGATTCTCCTGCTTCGTTTGAGGCGGAGGCAGTAGTAGCTACAAGCCCTAGCGCATTCCGCTTAGCTGAGAAAAGGGTGAGCCCAGGGGGAATTTTGATCGTCGATGATTCTATAATCTGTGAGAAAGCAGAGCGAAAAGATATAAAGGTATTCTATATCCCTGCTCGCAAGATTGCCTCTGAAGAGGGTAATCCTTTAATCTCCAATTTTATCCTCATGGGGGCATACTTGGAGGCAACAAAAACACTCCCTGTTGAAATTGTCGAGGAGACGCTGGAGAGCACCTCAAAAGGCACTTCCAGGGAAAGGCTTTTGTCAGCTAACAAAAGGGCGCTTCACGAAGGAATTAGGCTCATAGCAAATTATTCACAACAGCCCCTCTAGAAGTCCTCGAAGGCTCTGAACATCTTTCAGGCTGAGGCGAACAGCTCAGTTGACCAAATGAAACTTATCTTCGTCCACGGCTCCGGGGGTTGCAACGGGCCGTGGCACTATCAGACACACCACTTTCCCAATTCCCAGGCTGTTAACCTCCCTGGCCACCCCGATCGCCAGCCGTGCACCAGCATAAGGGTGCTATAGAGGACACAGTGTTCCAGCGTGGGCGAGATCTGTTCACCAAAGCTACTCTGGCCTTTTTCGATACTGCCAGCATCTACTTTGAAGCAGACAGAGGAGAGGAAGTATATTCTGGGGGCACGGATGCACCGGCAGCGGGAAGTGAGCAAGCGGGTGCTGGGAGAAGCTGGACGTTATCACGAAGTAGCTGAGAATCTTCGAGTGAAGCAGGTGTGGATCGAGGGACGGCGCCAAATCATGTGTCACAGTCCTCAGGAGGCAGCCAAGGATGAAGCTGGTAGGAAGGCGATAGAGGAAGCGGCAGTGCAACCCGCCTCAGCTATGGCGCCAAAGATTCCCCATGTCCTCAATCCCATTCACAATTCTCTGTCTTTCTGACAAACTGTAGAAGATTGGTCTAAGGTTTGAGTTACCCTTAGACATTGGCAGATTTCTACCGCTTCTCCCGCTCTAATCTTTCTCTTAGTAGCTCCCCACCGACTCCCACAGTGTCCGGGGGGGAAGGCCTAAGATACACTACGAAAGCCGATTTATCTATTCCAGTAAGTCTACTTGCGGTTTCAGTGAAAGATTTTATTAGCTCCTTTTTCCTCTCGGTATCTAGTTCTGGGCCATAAAAGAAGATCGTAGGCATAGTTCCTCCTCCTTCTCACATAGGCCTAGAGCACTGACGCTGTTGATATTCCTCATACCATTATACCACAGTAAACTCAGCTTGGATGCAAATCGCATTGAATCCCCTAGAACCTAACCCAAGCGGAGATGCTTGGATCTTACGAGAAGCAACCCGAATTGTCTAAGATGCAGCCTGCTCTAATACTCTTGAGAGGAGCTGAGAACAGGCTACATGGAAAGGATGGACATGCATTCAAGGAATGAATATCTGAAGGTGTTGAGGGAAAGATACTTAAAAGCCAAGACTGAAAAGGAGAAATCGCAGATACTCGATGAGTATCGTCGCAATACTGCCCAGACGAGGAAGTACGTCATCAGGGACATGCAACCAAGGGTAGATATGAGGCCAAAGCAGAGGAAGAAGAGAAACCAGACCTATGATGGTGAAGTTAAGGCTCCCCTAGCTAAAGTATGGGAAATCTTTGATTATCCCTGCGGGCAGCGGCGTTGCTGCCCAGCGAAGGATGTTTCATCTGAGGCTTTTTCCCCCGATTGCCATGTGCCAATGCTTGAGCGCCCTCCTTTCTGTGTACGCCACTAAGAGTCGCCTCACATGGCGCAAGGATAAGTCTGATGCCTCAGCTGCTCCCCCGGCAATCATCTTGCCCGTCTCCAATTGATTTAACGCTACCAACCTCTTCTGCTCTTTGCTGTTTGATGTCACCATCTCCTTCACGGGTGAGATTTTCGCAGAACGGTTATATAGCGACGAAATCGTAGAACATCAACGTGAAGAGCTGACATGATTGACTTTCGGCATAGGCGAGACTAGAATCAAGTCGGTTTGCACTTTATAGAAGGTTGTGCAGGGATCGTAAGTGAGGCGGTATAGACGTTTAAGAGGGGAAGACAGTTGCTTTTGCATCAGCTCTTGCCGTGCTAGTGGCAACTCCCCTCGAGCATCCTTCTTCCTTTCTTGACCCAAAGTCACCCAGCCCTAGCTGCTACAGAAGAACGGCAGGGTCTTGCCGTAGAAAGTGGCAAGGTTTTTAGACTACGTTGCTCTTTTAAGGCCGTTTAGAAATCAGCTTTGAGGATTGAACAGCCTCAGGATAAAAAGGAGGTAATCCACATGGAAGCGCAAGAAAAGAAATTCGTAAGCGTTATCCTCACCAGAAAAGATGGCGTTGCTATCATTACACTCAATCGACCAGAAAAGTTAAATGCATTAAGCCCAGAGTTAATAGAAGATCTCATAAAAGCCCTAACTGAGGTGGAAGTTGATGAGACTATCAGGGCAGTGGTCATCACCGGAGCTGGCCGGGCATTTAGTGCTGGCGGAGATGTTATAAGGGACATCGCTCCGCTTCGAGAAAAGAGCCCTTCAGAGTTTAACACCTACATGAGCCAGGGAATGCCTATGTATAAAACCATAACGGATATGGAAAAGCCTGTAATTGCTGCTATAAATGGTTATGCAATCGGTGCTGGTTTGGACTTAGCCCTAACATGCGATATCAGGATTGCAGCTGAGGACGCACAGGTAGGGGAATTCTTCGTAAAAATGGGTCTCATCCCAGAGGCCGCAATCTATTTCATGCCCCGACTGATAGGATTAGGAAAGGCCAAACTCTTATGCTTCACCGGCGATCTTATAGGTGCGAGGGAAGCAGAACAAATGGGCTTAGTAGATAAAGTGGTGCCATCAGAAAGGTTAATGTTATCTGCTGAAGAGCTAGCAAAAAGGTTGGCAGATGGACCAAAGGCCATTGGAATCATCAAAAGAGGGCTTAATGAGTCGCTCAATATGACCTTTGACACTACCATAGACTACATAGGACGACTACAATATCAATTGGTTCACACCGAGGATCATGCCGAAGCTGTGAATGCATGGATAGAGAAAAGGCCGCCGTTGTTTAAGGGAAAATGACACACGCAGAAGGGATTCCCTTAGCTTCATGTCCTGTCAGCAGTCACCTTCGCCACCCGCCCATCTGCCGGATGCAGTTATCAGAGTAGCGCACGCTAGTTTCAGGCAAGCTCTCTATCAAGGAAAGTGAGCAATGACCTTCTCCATTCCCTTTCCGTTGCCAAAGGCCCTCTCAAGAAGGTTGGCTGCCCTGGCCTGAGTCTTAGACCTGCTAAAGCTGACGCAGGGAGAGGGCGCATTGCGACTTGTCTTCTTGCCTGGTATAAGAGGAGGTGATTGCCGTGTCGATTGTTGCGGGTAGCCTTAGAGGCCAAAGTCGGCTCTACCAAGCCTTGCGGGACTCAACCGAATATAGAGCCGCCCAAACTCCTTCCGGGTCGCCAAGTTCAAGTGGCGAATGTTGACAGGAGAGTTGCGCTAAATTCTTAGATATTCTATTATTCAGCTGGATGACCTCGCGCTGTCTTTCATTTGGACGCCAGTTTTAAGCTTGCCAGCAGGAGCCATCCACGGAAATTCTTAATCCCTGTACTGAGTTTTGGCGTTGGTATAACTTTCAAGGCCTACTAGAGTTGGGAGCTTGTATATGAACACCATTGAGCAAATGGAGCGCTTCGTCGAACCCAGATCCATTGCTATTATTGGCGTACCGAGGCGTACCGGAGAGGATGCATTCAATATCCTGGAAAATCTTTTAAATTATGGCTTTTCAGGGAGGCTCTATCCGGTCAATCCATTAATTGATCGAATTTTGGGGATCAAGGCCTATTCCAGTGTGAAAGAAATCCCTGAGGTTGTCGACCTTGCTGTGATAGCCACCCCCCGCCCTCCTGTCCTCGACATCGTCAAGGAGTGCACTGAGAAGGGGATAAAAGCGATGGTGATTGTAGCTCAAGGATTTGCCGATGGTGATGAAGAGGGCAAGGCACTGCAGGCGGAGATAATGAGGATCGCCAAAGCCGCTGGAGCCAGAATACTTGGCCCGAATAGTTTGGGAGTAGCCAACGCATTCAACAACTTAAATACCTCTTTCGTTATGTCCAATATGGAGAAAATCCCTGTTGGGATCATTTGCCAGAGCGGCATCTTCTTTCCAGGACTCCACAGGTTAATCCCAGTTGGAAAAGCCATTGACCTCGCCAATGCCAGCGATATCGATTTCTCCGATGGGCTAGAGTACTTTGAAAACGACCCAGACATTAGGGTGATTCTTCTACATATTGAGGGAATCGGAAACGGGAAGAGATTTGTTGACGTAGCCAGCCGAGTGACTAAGAGAAAGCCCATTATCGCTCTAAAGTCTGGGAAAAGCGCGCACGGAGCTAAAGCAGTCCAATCGCACACCGGTTCGTTATCGGGCAGGACCGAAGCCTACGATGCCTCCTTCAGACAATGTGGAATAATTCAGGTCGGTGATATTGAAGAGCTGGGTGACCTGGCCAAAAGCTTTTTACGTCTACCCCTGATGAAGGGGAAAAAGCTCGGCGTGGTTTCCATAACTGGTGCTGGAGGAGTTCTTACTTCCGATGCCTGCCAGAAATACGGACTTGAAATGGCTGAGCTGGAGCCGACGACCTTAGCGAAAATCAGGGAGCTTTTCCCTCCCTGGCTTCATGTTGACAATCCTGTGGATTTCTGGCCTGCCTTTCAACTTTCAGGACATCCCTACAGAGAAGTGATAAAGAGGTTGCTGGAACTTGTGGCCGCCGACCATGGGGTGGATGGCATTGTCTTTGTTTCCGGAGTTTTCGCCAACAAAGAGCTGTGGGATCCTTCAGAGGATATTATTGAGGTAGCTCATGCTTTTGAGAGTAAACCAATTGCTTGCTGGCTATACGGGCCCTTCCCTGAAATAGCAGACAAACTGGAGGGATACGGCAAAACCGTGGTCTTCCCCACCTATGATCGAGCAGTAAGGGCTTTAGCCAGGCTCCGAGAATACGCTGAGTTTTTGGAAAGAGAGCCTTAAAGTGGCTGTCACATTATTGAGGCTGGAAAGCTTCCTCCACAATCGTTCTATTTGTAGGAGGGCGTCTATGGATTTCGATTAGAACGGATCTTCCAGCCCCAAAAGCGCCATAACAGGTTCACTTTATAGCTAGCTGTTGAGCAATGGTGTAACCACTAATAGTGTTGACATGCCTGTTGGCATCTTGAGGTTCGACCGACCTTTGTCTGGACGGAAGCGAGTACCCGAGGTCATGTCTTCGTGGTGATGTTGGCCTACCTTGTGGAGCGGGAACTGGACAAACATTGGCGTCCTCTGGAGGTAACTGCAGCAGAGGGCATTGACGAGCTGGGCTCACTGCGAGGGACGGAAATAACTATAGGCCAAGCCAGGTGTCAAAAAGTCCCTGATCCGCCGGGCTTAAGCAAGGACTTGCTCGATGCTGCTGATATCAAGTTGCCAGCGGTCTTACCTTTGAGAAGGGTGCGTGTAGTCACCAGGAAAGAGCTCGTTTCACAACGCCGCGCCCATTAGTTTTGGAGGGTTGCTCAATTTGGCGGCTGACAACTGTTAAATTGGAAGATTCGGTTCAAGGCCAGCTTTTGACTGCATCAAACCTTCATCGTTTCTGCACTTTGGACATTCGAACATGGTCGTTATTCCCCCATCACTTCAGCCAGTTCGTTTCTCCTTAGCAATCCTCCTCCACATCCTTGCCC
>DEIJ01000041.1:10856-11568 GCA_002352365.1 Dehalococcoidia bacterium UBA2777
CCCGCCCCTACAACTCCTCCGTGAAGCCGTAATGCTTGGCCAGCACGCGGTCGATTTCGTCGCAACTTGGCTGCCTTTCCTCGGGGTTTTCCCTGTCCCACTGCCATATAGCGGGGTTGAACTGGATATAATTACGGATGTTATTTAGCGAGTTTTCATTTCGGATAATGTGCTCGTAATAACCACGTTGCCATAACCGGGTTCCGGATGCGTTGTGCAAATCGTTGATTCGGCGCGATGAAAACGTTTTAAATGCCCGTATTATTTCCGGTAACCCATGACGTTTGCCCGTAGGGGCGGGTTTCAAACCCGCCCTTACAACCGTATCAGCCAACACAATGATTCCATGTATGTGATTGGGCATGACCACGAATGCATCTAATTCCATATGCTGGTAATGACACGGCAAATCGTCCCAGCATGCCCGAACAATGTCGCCAAATGGATTCATCCACATTGACCCGTTGGCAATCTCACCGAACAGGCATTCTCGGTTTTTGGTACAAATAGTGACAAAATACGCCCCGTGCCGGGAATAATCATATCCCTTAAGGCGAAGCGACCTGCGATGATGTCTTTCCGAATCAAGCCTCAATCCTCCTCCACATCCTTGCCCATCCGGTACTTGATGTCATAGTTGATGATGAAGTAGGGGTGGGTTTCAAACCCGCCCCTACAACTCCTCCGTAAGGCCGTAATGCTGTGCCAGCAC
>DEIJ01000056.1:0-4127 GCA_002352365.1 Dehalococcoidia bacterium UBA2777
TGAATTCCTTTTCTCACCTGACATTCACCGCCTCTACCAGGTAGCTCAGCTAGCGCATAGGCATCGTAGAACTTTACCTGCCATTCCTCCTCCATCTTGCTTCTTAGAGATTCTGCCCAAGGTTCACCGCAGAAGACAACTTTTTGGAGCTTTGATTTTTTCAAATCTATGCCCGATCCCTTACCTATCTCTTGTAGCTGAAGGAAAAAAGAGGGTAAAGTTAGCATCATTGTCACCCCTGCCTTATCTATAAGCTTTACTTGGTTATGCGGCAACATAGCCGAACCTGTCCCCGGTATCAGCTTCGCCCCCAGCCTCTCTATGCCGATAATCCACACATCAGTAGGGACTGATAATAGGATAACATCTTCCTTTGTGGCCTCCAGCATATATAAAAACCTCAACACCATGGAGATAATTCTTTCATTTTCATTTTTGGTCACTGGCACAAGTTGAGGTGAACCTGATATGGTTCCCGAAGTATTCCAAAAAACCAAGATATCCTCCCAGGGGACAGCTAGTTTATCCGCTAATGGTGTAGCTACAAAATCATCCAGATAGTCGGTCAGGGGGAGCTTTTGGATATCCTCTAGGGTCTTAATATCCGCCGGCTTCACCCCAGCCTCATCAAACTTCCTTTGGTGAAACTTGGTCTTCGTATAGGCTCTGTCTGCTAGCTCCTGCAACTTTTCTAGTTGTCTCTCTCTTAGCTTCTCTATTGGGGCAGTTTCAATCTCCGGTTCCCAGTAACTCCCTTGCTTTGCCATGTCTCCTCCTTTTAAAAGACTTTTGGCTAGTCTCTTAGCCAATAAGCTGGATGACCTCGTTCACATTATCCACACCTTCCAGATTCATAGCCAGGTCAATCACCTGATCTGCTTTCACCCTGGAGATGGGTTTTGCAGAATAGGAAACGCATTCCCTGAATTTTCGGATAATATTCTCCCGGCTGATTGGATTTTTGGGGTGACCATAGGCACTGTCCACCCGTTTTGAGAATACCCTCCCCCCTTTTGTCTTTATTTCTACCACCCCTGCCGCGATGCCATACTGACTGGCGAGCGCGGCATCGACTCGATAGGTCACTCTCTGAGCTAGCCGAGAGGTAGCTGGGTCATCGAGCCTCTCTGGGGTGAAATCGTCCAAAGCAACCTTCCCTCGGCTCACAGCCACAGCCAGAACAAAGGGTAAGCTGATCTTGGCATCCATGAGCGATTTAGGGCTTCGCCTTTGCTCTAATGGCTCGCAAAGGAGGTCGCCGAGAAATTGACTTACCACCGGGGTGACCTCCTCTATTTCATCCGGTTGAATATTGTACTCATGCATAATTCCCAGGGTCGCTTCGATATAACTATGGGTATATCGACAAGAAGGCCACGGTTTAAAACTAACCTGGCTACTTTCAAACTTTTTGCCCAAATTAGTAGTCAGAGAGAGTTGATCATATTCTCCCCCAAAGAAGACATTAAACAAACCATGCTCACCTTCCAGGCTATTTCTCGAGCCGGTAATGCCTCTCTCAGCGAGCAGCGCGGATAAAACACCGGCTTTGGCGGCAAAGCCTGGATACATGCCACGAATCTCACTTTCTAAGCTATGAGCAATCTCTGTAGTGCCGCCAGCTTGGTGAAGAGCGAGGCCGAAGGCATTTGCTATCTTGGTTTCCCCCAATCCTAATATCTTGCAGGCAGTTGCTGTAGCACCAAAACCTCCCAAAGTTAGCGGAAGCCACCAGTCCTGTGCCCAACCTGAGGGACGCTGGGTGACAGCAAGCCCTAGCCTGCAGAGCATATCGCTGCCTAAAACAAGTGCGGTGATAAACTCTCTCCCGGTTACTTTCCCCTTCTGTTCACTGGTGGCAAAACCAGCGCAAACTGTGGGAACTCCAGGATGAACTACGCCCCCGTCATGAGTATCATCGTAATCTAGGTGATGGCCCATAGCCCCGTTGGCGAAGGCAGCCAGTAATGCTGGCACTTTGCCGCCAAAGCCGATAATAGTGCTTTCCTCTTTGCCCCCCATTTCTTTAATTAACTCCACCGTCTCTTTACATCCCCGCCCCAATGTGCTGGCGCAGGCGATTACCCCCAGTGTATCCAGAACACTCTTTTTAGCTGTCTCTCTTGCCTCGAAAGGGATATCTTGGTAACCAATGGAGGCTATATGGTAGGCAAATACTTCAGCTAAATCCATTTCCTCCCCGGTAAGAAATCAACTATAGTCCCCCGCATAATTTCATATAACAGGCCGTCTAAAAAGGCCCCATTGTCATTGCGAGGGCGAAGCCCGTGGCAATCTCCGAGATTGCTTCGCCTTCCGACTTCGTCGAAATGGTCTCGCAATGACACTTTCTGGACAACCTGATAAAGTCCCTCTCCCTCGAAGGGAGAGGCTAGGATAGGGTGAATCTCCCCCAATCTTCGATTTTGTGGGGTATAGATAATGTGCAGTTTTCCTAGGGTGGTTTAGTCAACAGAATCTTAATAAACGGAAAAAGCCCCAAAAATATTACCCCAAGTCCAGAGCCAACAAAAGCCATTACTACATTTACCCCGGCAACTTGAGGGCCAAATTGCCAACTAAGGCTACCGATAAGCCCACCAACCCAACCCGCCGCAATAGTCTTCTTCCACCCTACAGGCATGATTACTGGCACCAGTCTATTGCCGGCAAATCTAATTAAAACAGCGATCGCCACTAAAAGGAAAAAGCCCTTTATGCCCAACCTATTTCCAAGAATGATTTATCGGCGGCTGATGCCCTACAGCATTTTAAAAGCTACCCAGCGGCAAGTCAAGAGTCACCAGCCTGTGGACTTTTGGGATGTTTTCAAACATGGGCAACACTCCCAGGCTGAGAAAGATAAGGATTAGCCATCACCAATCGTGACTCTTATCCTCACCAGAAACAGGTAAAGTTGGCTGAAGAGAAAGTTGCCAAACCATAGCTATTTTTATTATAATTCTCTTAGTTGATTCCGCGTGGAAAAGAGCAAAACGAATTTTTCATGCCAGCCCAAGAGATGATTAGGACTCATATCTGTGGAGAATTGAACTCAAAGCAAATCGGCGAGGTGGTAACTCTGGCTGGTTGGGTACACCGACGCCGCGATCATGGAGGGCTGATCTTTATCGACCTCAGGGATAGAGAGGGGATAGTTCAGGTGGTATTCGACCCCAAGGTGGCGCCAGCGGCACATCAAAAAGCCAGCAAGATGCGCAATGAATATGTGGTGCAACTTAGCGGCAAGGTTGCCCGTCGCCCCTCAGGTACTGAGAATCCCAGTCTAGCCAGCGGGGATGTTGAAGTTATTGCCTCCACGGCTGAGATCATTAATCCTTGTAAAACTCCTCCCTTTTACATTAATGAGGAAACTGAGGTGGAGGAGAGCCTTCGCCTAAAGTATCGCTATTTAGACCTGCGCCGCCAGCGGATCAAGGAGAACATCCTCCTTCGCCACCGAACAGTGAAGTTCATTCGTGATTTCCTCGATGAGCGGGGATTTATTGAGATCGAGACCCCTATTCTGATTAAGAGCACCCCTGAGGGGGCAAGAGATTTCTTGGTACCCAGTCGCCTCCACCCGGGAGAGTTTTACGCCTTGCCCCAATCCCCGCAGCAGCTCAAACAGCTGCTTATGGTCGCTGGCTTTGAGAAGTACTTCCAGATAGCCCGCTGTTTTCGGGATGAGGATTTGCGCGCTGATCGTCAACCGGAGTTCACTCAACTAGATCTGGAGATGAGCTTTGTAGACGAGGAAGACATACTTAATCTATTGGAGGAACTATTTACTTCGCTTGTCGAAGCAGTTAAACCATCCATGTATGTTCTTAAACCCTTCCCCCATCTTTGCTACGCTGAGGCGATGGAGCATTACGGGACAGATAAGCCTGACTTACGCTTTGGGCTGGAGATTGAGGATCTAACTGACATTGCTGCTCAGACTGACTTGGCTATCTTCCGCACCGTAGCTCACCAAGGAGGCAAGGTGAAGGGGATCTGTGCCCCAGGCTGCGCTGCTTATTCTCGTCATCAACTAGATGAGTTGACCGAAGTGGCCAAAAGCTATGGTGCCAATGGTTTAGTGACCCTGGCATTGAGTTCGGCTAGCTTGACTACGGAGGCAG
>DEIJ01000056.1:4200-13333 GCA_002352365.1 Dehalococcoidia bacterium UBA2777
ACTGCTTCAAGGCAAAGGGGGGAGATCTGATTCTTATTGTTGCCGACTCATCTGAGGTGGTTGATACCGCACTAAGTCAATTGCGTCAGGAAATGGGCCGACGACTGGGGCTTATTGATCCCAATCTTCTTGCCTTCGCCTTTATTGTTGACTATCCTCTACTAGAATGGAGCGAGAAAGATAAACGCTGGGAGCCGAGGCATCATCCCTTTACTGCACCTCGGGAGGAGGATATTCCCTTACTCGACATAGCTCCGGAGAAGGTATATGCCAGACATTATGACATTGTATGTAATGGCTGTGAGATCGCTAGCGGCAGCATTAGGATTCATACCCGCCAGCTTCAGGAGAAGATATTCCGCCTCCTTGGCTATAGCCAGGAGGAGATAGAGGAGCGTTTTGGGCATTTGCTAGAGGCGTTTGAATATGGTGCCCCTCCCCATGGTGGTATTGCCCCTGGCGTTGATAGACTGGTGATGCTCTTGGCTGGAGAGGAGAGTATTAGAGAGGTGATCCCCTTCCCCAAGAACCAGAGTGCTTGTGATCTTTTGTTTAATGCCCCTTCAGTAGTATCTGAGGAGCAACTCCAAGAGTTACACCTTGCCTTGCGAGGTGGAAAATGACCTCGGCATATAAAGTAGCTGAAAATATATATTTGATTGATGCTCAGATGTATTCTATCCCCAACTTCACCTCGGTTTATCTCCTAGCTGAGGAAAAGATGGCACTCATTGAGAGTGGCCCGTTGACCTCGGCGGAGTTTATTCTTGATGGAATTCACCAGCTTGGATTTGATCCCCGAGATATTGCTTATATCATAGTAACTCATATTCACTTGGATCATGCTGGTGGGGCGGGAGCTCTGGTTAAACAGATGCCGCAAGCAAAGGTGCTAGTTCATGACAGAGGTGCCAGGCATCTGGTAGACCCCTCAAGATTAGTAAAAAGTGTGGAGCAAGCCTGGGGGGAAGAAGAGATGAAGCGGCAGGGAGGGATTTTGCCCATCGAGCTTGAGCGAGTATGTGTACTAAAAGACGGGGATGTTATTGAGCTCGGTCACGAGGAAAAACTAACTATTATCCATGCCCCAGGGCATGCCAAGCATGAAATTTGTATCTATGAATCGAGGAATAGAGGACTGTTCACCGGAGATGCGGTAGGCATCTATTTCCCTGAGAAGGAAATCTTGATCCCCACTACTCCCCCACCAGATTTTGATCTCAATGTGGCAGTAAGTACTATCAAGCGGCTTATGGAGTTGCCCGTCGAGATGCTGCTATTTTCCCACTTTGGGGTAACTTCCAAGGTGGAGGAAACCCTTTATCTGGCAATAAGAGAGCTTAAGAGCTGGGGAGAGGTGGTCTGGCAAGCAAGGGAAGATTTCGAGGAGGCGGTTACTAAATTGAGAGCGCAAGCTTCTTTGGAGTTGGCAGCGGTTGAGGGGAATAAATCCTTGGGTGAATATATAATCAACGATTTCGTACCTCTTTGTGCTGCCGGATATATTAATTATTACCAGAAAGGGGGCAAATGAAGGTCCGAGCGGAGGGGATAGAGAATCGTCAGGCAGTGCTCAGAATCGAAGTTGAGCCTGAGGACATGGAGGAATCGCTGGAAGCAGCTTATCATCGTTTAGTCGATAGGGTGAATGTGCCCGGTTTTCGGCGGGGGAAGGCACCTCGGATTGTATTAGAGCGCTATATGGGGAAGGAGGCTCTTCGCGAGGAGGCGATGGGGCAATTAGTACCCCAAGTGTGTGATCAGGCTATTCAGGAGCAAAATATGGAAGCTTTTGCTCCACCCCAGGTAGAGATTCTAGAAACTGATCCAGCGGTGCTCAAGGTGATCGTCTCTCTCCCCCCCATCATTGAGCTAGGTGATTACCATAAGATCTGTCTTGTTCCCCAGCCAGCCGAGATTGGCGAAGACGAGGTCAATGCTGTTATCGATGAGCTTCGCAGTCGGCATGCCTGGTGGGAGCCAGTAGAACGTCCCGCTTCCCAGGAAGATTTGGTGACCATCGAACTAGAGGAGAGGCAAGAGGGAGGACCCGTTCTAGAGCGTCAGGAGCAACAATACCTGCTAGCTCCAGGATACCCTTTTCCCCTGCCAGGGTTTGTCGAGCAAGTGATCGGCATGGAAAAAGGCGAAGAGAAGGAATTCACCCTCTCTTATCCTCCAGATTTCAGGGTAGAAGAACTGGCCAATAAACAGTGCTATTTTAAGGTCAAGCTTGTCGAGGTCAAAGGGAAACTTCTCCCCGTACCTGGTGATGAATTTGCCAAAAGTATTGGTGAGGATCTAGAAACGATGGATGCTCTCCAAGATCGCATTACCACCAATCTAACCGTTCTAGCCCAGAGAAGAGCACAGAGAGATTTTGAGCAAAAGGTAGTGCAGGCAGTAGCTGACCTGGCTAAGGTAGAATTCCCCCCCGTTCTTATCGAACGTGAGGTTGAGAATTTCCTTGCTGAGCTAGCCAGTGAATACAGCCAAGATGAACGTGGGGTGGAAAACTACCTTAAGTCCATTGGGAAGACAGAGGCTGATCTCAGAGAGGAAATGCGACCTTCAGCAATAAAGCGCCTCACCCAATCACTCGTTCTGGGCAAGGTAGCTGAGGAGGAAAAGATTGAGGTGAGCCCGGCTGAGATCGAGACTGGGATTGATGAGGTAGTACAAAATGCTGGCGAAAGGGTGGAGGAGTGGCGGGGAATATTTAGCTCACCACCGGGACGACGTTGGATAGAGCGAAGGCTACTTATGCGGAAGACGGTGGAGCGAATAGTGGAAATAGCCCAGAGCAGCACCTCCGAGGAAAATGAGAATTTCTAGAAAGGAGGATAGATGGAAATCTCGCCTAGAGGGGTAATCCCTATGGTAATTGAAACTGGTGCCCGGGGTGAGCGTGCCTTTGATATATATTCATTGCTTCTAAAGGAGCGGATCATTTTCCTCAGCTTTCCGATTACTGACCAGGTAGCCAATCTTATCATCGCTCAGCTTCTCTATCTGGAGAGGGAGGAGCCAGAGAAGGATATAAACCTCTATATTAATTCCCCCGGTGGTATAATCAGCTCCGGCCTGGCTATTTATGATACCATTCAGCTTGTCAGGTGTGATGTCTCTACCATCTGCGTTGGCATGACAGCTAGCATGGCTACCCTCCTTCTTGCTGCCGGGACTAAAGGCAAACGCTATGCCCTACCGAATGCTACTATCCATATGCATCAGGCGGTAGGCGGTGCCCAAGGGCAAGCAGCAGATGTAGCCATTGCTGCTAAGGAGATCATGCGTCTGCAAGACGTGATCCGCGCTATTTTGGCTAAGCAAACTGGTCAGCCGATAGAGAAGATTACTCATGATACTGATCGTGACTTTTACCTCAATGCAGAGCAAGCGAGGGAATATGGAATCATAGATGAGATATTGTATAAGCAGGGAGCTGGAGGAGGCTAAAGGGTGGCGCACCATTCTTTTAAAAATAAAATAAAAGGAGGAGGTTTTAAATGTCAGTGGTGATATATGAGAAGAAGGACAAGATTGGCTATATCACCCTAAATCGGCCTGAAGCCATGAATGCCATCAGCTCTGAAGTGTTGAACGAGTTGACTAAGGCATGGATAGATGTTAGAGATGATCCTGGGATTTGGGTGGCAATCGTAACTGGGGCAGGGGAGAGAGCTTTTTCCGCCGGGGCAGACTTAAAAGAGATAGCCAAATGGCAACTAGAGGCGGAAAAAGAGGGGCGCCCCATGCGTCCAACCTGGCCGGAGACTATTCCCATGCGTGGTTTGGAAGTATGGAAGCCATTTATCGCTGCCATTAATGGCATTGCTACTGGTGGCGGTTTAGAACTGGCTATGACTTGTGATCTCAGGATCGCCGCCGATACTGCCCGCCTAGGCCTGATGGAGGTGAAACAGAGTCTTATACCCGGCTGGGGTGGTACCCAGAGGTTGCCTCGACTTGTGCCTTTCGGCAAAGCATTAGAGATACTGCTGACTGGTGATTTTATTGATGCTCAAGAGGCCCTACGTATCGGACTAGTTAATAAAGTAGTTCCCCTAGCCGAACTCATGCCTACTGCTACAGATTTAGCTAACCACCTGTGCGAGAATGGACCTCTGGCAATTAGAGCAGCTAAGGAAGCAGCTTATAGAGGAGTTCGCACCACCCTCGATGAGGGATTAAGGTTGGAGGGTCTCATTATAGGGAACCTGTTCCAAAGCGAAGATGTTAAGGAAGGCCCCCGTGCCTTTGCTGAGAAGAGAAAGCCAGCCTATAAGGCGAAGTAGGTTATTCGGCTTATAGCTGCCGACTGTCAACTGTGGACAAGCAAAGTGGTAGAGGAGCAGCGGATAAGTAGTAGTGGTGATGCAGAGGTAGCGGCTTATTTAGAGATTGCCGAGGAAAAAAGAGGGAGGCAGCCTAAGTCTTTAGAGGAGCCTGCGCCAGGAGGGGAGCGTGAGGCTGTAGTTGTGCTCAACTTTGGCTCACAATATGCTATGCTCATCGCCCGGCGGGTGCGAGGATGTCATGTATATTGTGAACTTATGCCTTATGATAGCCCGTGGGAGAGGATTGCTTCATTATCCCCTAAAGGATTTATCCTTTCTGGTGGGCCGGCTAGTGTCTACGAGCCAGGGGCGCCTTTAGCCCCAGATTATGTCTATGAGAGTGGGCTGCCTGTCTTGGGCATCTGCTATGGAATGCACCTCATTGCCTCCCAGTTGGGAGGTAAGGTGGCTCCGGGGATGAGAAGAGAGTATGGCCAGGCTATGTTACATCAAAGTGCCGGCTCACCTCTTTTTGCCTGTCTACCTTTCTCCACGCCGGTGTGGATGAGCCATGGCGATCACATTGTTGAGCTGCCGCCAAATTTCGTCCGCCTTGCCTATACTGAGAACTGCCCCATTGCGGTTATGAGTGATGGGAAGGGTATCTTTGGGTTGCAGTTTCACCCTGAAGTAGCCCACACCCCTCAAGGAAAGACCATCGTCCAAAATTTCCTATACAATATCTGCGGCTGTCGGGGCAATTGGACACCAACTAATTTTATCGCTGAGAGTGTGGAAAGGATTAGGCAGCAAGTGGGAGTGGGAAAGGTCATCTGCGCCCTCTCTGGCGGTGTTGATTCGTCAGTAACTGCTACCCTGATTCATCAAGCTATAGGTGATCAGTTAAGTTGTATTTTTGTCAACAATGGCCTGCTGCGTCAAGATGAGCCGGAGCGAATCCTTAATACCTTCCGGAAAAATCTCGAGATGAATGTAGTCTGTGTAGATGCCACCGACAGGTTCCTCAAGCGGCTAGAGGGAGTAGTTGATCCAGAGGTGAAGCGCCACCTGGTAGGTGAGGAGTTCATCCGGGTATTTGAGGAAGAAGCGGTCAAGATGGGCAAGATAGATTTCCTAGCCCAAGGCACTCTTTACCCTGACGTTATTGAGAGTGCTGTCTCAGAGAGTAGAGTCTCGGCGAAGATAAAAACCCATCATAACGTGGGTGGCTTGCCCGCCCACATGAACTTTACTCTGCTTGAGCCGCTACGCTATCTATTTAAGGATGAGGTGCGAGAGGTGGGGCTGGCCTTGGGGTTACCTGAGGAGATGGTATGGCGACATCCCTTCCCTGGGCCGGGACTGGCTATTCGCATCATCGGTGAGGTAACCAGGGATAACTTGGAGGTATTAAGGGCTGCCGACTGGATTGTAATAAATGAGATCAAGAAGGCAAACCTATATCGACAGTTGTGGCAGAGCTTTGCTGTGCTCACCGATATCAAAAGCGTGGGGGTAATGGGGGACTACCGAACCTATGGCTACGTGGTAGCACTGCGGGCGGTGACTAGCGAAGACGCAATGACCGCTGACTGGGCCCATCTCCCCTATGACCTCCTAGCCCGTATCTCCAGCCGGATCGTTAATGAAGTTCCCAAGGTGAATCGGGTAGTTTACGACATCTCCTCCAAGCCACCGGCAACGATTGAGTGGGAGTAGGTAAACCTCATTCTTCCAATGATTTAGGTTGCCCTCCCCAATCTCTAACTAAATATAGTTAATTGCAGAATTCCTGACAATTCCGCCCCTGGAGGGGGTTCCTTAACAATGAAATTTTGGCAAGTTTTGGCAGAAAGCTTGTAGTTGAAATTGACAGTGATCAACATAATGAGGTTTCACCCTCCCCTAGCCCCTCCCATCAAGGGAAAGGAATTTGTGTGAGGGTTTTTGCAGGGTACCATAATTGGGTTGAAAAGCGAGGCTTTAACACATGGCAAAGAGGGATTACTATGAAGTCTTAGGGATAGGCAAGAATGCTGATGAGGTCACCATCAAAAGGGCTTACCGCAACTTGGCCATGAAATACCATCCCGATAAAAACCCGGGGGACGCGCAGGCAGCAGGGAAAATGAAGGAAATAAACGAGGCCTATGCGGTGCTCAGCGATCGCAAAAAAAGAAGGCTCTATGATACTTATGGCCATGCCGGCCTGGAGGGATATACTGCAGAGGATATTTTCAAGGGGGTGGACTTTGCCGATTTGTTCAGGGAATTTGGCTTTGGGGGAAGCATCTTTGATAGCTTTTTCGGCCGAGGGACAAGGAGAAGGGGGAGGCGGAAAGCCGCTGACCTAAGATATAACTTGGATGTTACTTTAGATGAGGTGGCTTTTGGGGCAGAGAAGAAGGTAGATCTCCCCCGCATTAAGGTATGTCCCGACTGTAGGGGCACAGGAGCCAAAGAGGGTGGCCTTATAGAATGTAGGAGTTGCCACGGCTCGGGGCAAAAAGTAGTAGAGCAAAGATCAGGTTACTCTATATTCAGGCAAATTAGTACCTGTGGTGATTGTCGAGGAAGAGGGAAGGTCATCACAGATCCGTGTGAACAGTGCGGGGGACAAGGAAGCTTAGAAAAGGTGAGGCAGGTACCAGTTCAGATACCGAAAGGTGCATATAGCGGGTATAAAATAAGGATCGAAGGAGAGGGGGAACAGGGAGATGAGATGACCGAGCCCGGCGACCTATACATTGTGCTTGAGGTGCAAAAGCATCCCATCTTTGAGAGGCACGGTGATGATATTTTTGTCCCCAAAGAAATCGGCTTTCCCCTGGCAGCCTTGGGCGGCAAGATAGATGATGTACCAAGTTTAGAGGGCAATTTAGAGCTTGAAATTTTTGCTGGCACACAGGCTGGTACCCTATTCAGGATAATGGATAAGGGGATACCCCACTTAGCTAACTCTGGCAGAGGAGACTTATATGTAATCACAAAGGTAATAACCCCTACCGATTTAACTGAAAAAGAGCAGGAGCTATTAAGGGAGTTTGACAAGGTACGCAAACAGCGTAACAAGATATAGTGGAGGTATCGAATGGGAGAGATCAAAAGTGCTTTTGAAAAAGCTATGGAAAAGGTCGAAAGGTTAGAGAAGCCCTCCGAGGAGGAAATTAAAAAGTGGAAGCATCTCCCCCAGGGAGAGAAACTAGCCTCCAGTTATCTCAAGGATGAATCTAGTCTGCTGGTGGAGTTAGCCAAGTACGATGAGGATGCCAAGAGATTTGTATCTGAAGGTGCGCAACAAGTTCTGCTTAGAAATATAGATCTACCCAAAGATGATTTTATTGCCCGAAAAAACAAGAAAGTGATGGAAGGAATCAAAGTGCTAAAGAGTGATAAGGTGAGGATTGAAAATGTGTATAGTAAGATGAGAAGCATTTTTGAACATTATGAACAACAAGGGGGAGTACAAAAAAAGCAAGCTTATGAGAGATTAAAGGGGAATTTTGAGATGAAGCTCCAGCAGGCAATTCAACAACAACTTGGCACCCCGCTAGCAGGGATCAAAATTGATGTAGAAAAGCAACCCCAATTTCAGGAGGAATGGCGCAGAACCCTAGCCCAATTAGATTCCCAATACTATAAGCTACTGGATGAATATAAACAAGAAATACAGGCCATATCCTGAAAGTCGCCATTATGAAACATCGAGGAAGCTCAAAGATCAAATACGAACATGATATGATTTCAGGGTTAAGGCAGTTTTTAGAGCGGGAGCTTGAGCCCTTAGAATACATACAAGCTATCATCCCTGGGGAAATTAACCACACCAGAAGCTCCCTATCTAGGCTTCAGATACGCTTTAAATATACTACACTAACCGGGGCAAAGTTGTTGGTTTATAACTCGGGGGCAGTTCAGGAGGTATTTGTGATAACCGGCGAGCCAAGGAAACTGGAGGAAAGGTTTGGGTTGAAAGGGCATTGAAAAGGTTTGTCGGTAGTGGTCTTATTTTTACCTACCTTCTCCTACTTTGGATTTCAGATATGCTTTCATTAGCTCATCTAGCTTTCCATCCAATACCCCAGAGACCTCGCTAGTCTGGTAGCTAGTACGATGGTCTTTTACCTTCTTGTAGGGATGGAGAATATAGCTTCGGATATGATGACCCCAAGCTGGGGGCAAACGTTTCCCCCTAAGTTTCACTTTTTCCTCAGCCTTTCTCTTCAGCTCGAGTTCCCAAAGTCGAGCCCGAAGGATGTGGAGAGCCATCTCTTTATTTTGATGCTGCGAGCGCTGGCTCTGACAAGAAGCAGTTAAACCAGTAGGGAGGTGGGTTATGCGCACCGCTGTGCTCGTCTTCTGCATATGCTGCCCACCTGGGCCGCTAGAGCGAAAAGTCTCGATCCTTAGCTTATCGGGATTCAGCTTCACCTCCACATCTTGCTCTACCACAGGCCACACCTCCACTAAGGCGAAGGAGGTGTGGCGAGCATGATCGGCATCAAAGGGGGAGAGCCGTACCAGCCGATGCACCCCACGCTCCGACTTAAGGTAGCCGTAGGCATATTCCCCATCGATCTCTAAAATAGCGCTCTTTATCCCCGCCTCTTCTCCGGGCGAAACCTCCAAGAGCTTTATCTGATAACTATGTTGCTCGGCCCAACGCATATACATCCTAAGGAGCATTTCCGCCCAATCCTGTGATTCAGTACCCCCAGCTCCAGAATGAAGAGCCAGGATTGCTCCCCTTTTATCATATTCACCACCGAGGTATAACTGAAGCTCTAGTCCCTCTACTTGGGAAGCTACCTGCTCTATCTCGGTGTGAATTTCCCCCTCCAACTCCGGGTTGC
>DEIJ01000006.1 GCA_002352365.1 Dehalococcoidia bacterium UBA2777
GTCGAAAATGGGGTGGAACATCCTCTTCAAGAGGCCCTCAGATGGCCTATAATAGGCTTATTAAGAAACTAGCAAGAGGCAAAAGAAAATGAAAAGGCAGAAATCCCTAAGGCAATTGGCTAGAGAGTTTGGAGTCTCACCAAGCTACTTATCACAAGTCAAGCATGGCAAGCGTCCCGCGTCAGCCAGTCTGCAGGAGAAGTTAAAGGGGTTAAAGGGAAGTGTTAAGCAAAATGTTAAGCAAAGTGTTAAAATATCAATGGATTTTATATCTGGGGGAGTGCCGGAATTGGTAGACGGGCATGACTTAGGATCATGTGCTGCAAGGCGTAGGAGTTCGAGTCTCCTCTTCCCCACCACTTGACATTTGGCAACAAGAAATCTTGAACAGGTCAGTCCCCAAAGACCCCGACCTGAAGCTACAATGGGGGACCGTCCACAATGGTTTACTTTTTGCTATGATATTGCCAAGTAGGTCAACTGGAGGGGGGACAAATGGCAAAAAAGACATGGCGGGATACAAGAGGGCACCATTGGATGGACAAACCCTTGCGAACCTGTTACCGACTGTGGGAGACGGTGTATTCAGACTTCACTACTCCAATGTCTGGTGAGGAACATGTCCAAGCCCACCGCGATACCAGAAAGTATGGAATAATGGGTACCATATCCCGTTTTCAGGCACGAAGATAGGCTCGGCGAATGCCATCTTAGGTGGGAAATACATGACCTCTCTAGCGAACTCTCAAACTGACATTTTGCATTGTGTCACCTACTACTTCAAAATCCATAGGAGTAGTGCTACAATTCTATAGAAACAAATTGTGAGACGGTATATGCCAGTGGTTCGTCAGCTACCCAACAAACCCCTTGTCGAAGCGATATTTGAGTTTAGATGGCAAATTCCAAGTGAGGAGGGCGACCCGCACTATACACTGTTCGTGGGTAGGCTTTATGACCGCGTACAGCCTCATTATCCTTTTCACGAGCCACTTCCTACTGCACTAAATTCCTCTTCCGGCAGCCGAAAATGTCATTCAACATCGTTTCCGTGTGCAAACGGGTGGCTGGCCTTTAATCCAAGTTGGTCCCGGGATCGTGACAATCAATGATACAGAGGGCTACATTTGGCAAGATTTTGGTCAACGAGCAACATTGCTCGTCAAGGCAATTTCTGAGGCTTATCCTGAGCCTGGACAATTGCGGATAGCTAACTTAGTCCTAAGGTATCTTGATGCCTTCGAGCTTGACCAGGATGAAGATATGCTGAACTACCTCTCCGATAAGTTGAAATCTACGGTATCGTTCCCAAAAGAGCTATTCCAAGATACTGCTGTATCAAGGCATCCCAAAGTTCTTAACGTAATGGCATCATTCTCCACAGAAAAACCAAGGGGCACCATCCTCGTACGATTTGGAAGCGGAAGACACCGTGACAAACCTGCCCTAATAATGGAGACCGCGGTTCGCTCAGAGACCCCTGACATACCGAAGATGCCAGAAGAATTCGAACAATGGGTGGAGGATGCTCACAAGCTTACTGATGGCTGGTTTTTCAAGTTCATAGAAGGTGAGCTTGATTGGTAAGAGGCCGTACAATTGGATTTTACCCGATCAATAAGTGCGATCTTCCACCTCTTCATCGTCCATGGAGGATAGTTCAGTTTCAAAGGGTGCTTGAGCTTGAAACGGAGCATGTTAGGAATAACCATCGCCTTCTGGAGCCTCACCTACGGCTATTGCCGCCCTATAGGGGAAGCCTCTCACAAGCGTTCGCCAGATTCTTTATGAGAGTAGGGCTTCCCGTTCCTGTTGACACTTCATGATGATGGTCGTGTATTCACCCTACCTTGCGGTACGCTCAGTTGCGGCCAAATCACAAATTGCTAAGAACTGCTTGCATCAATATGAGCGAGAATCATCTGCTGCAATGCCGGGATTAGGTGCTTCTTCTCAAAGAAAAGTTCGGGAACTGCCCACGAAGGCCCACCAATCAGATTCGAAAGAGGCGCTTGACTTGATGACTGCCATCTGCTACTCTTTATCACGGAAAGGAGGTGAGAGGCCTTCAAAAGGGGTGTAAAAAGTTAAGCAACAAAATTGAAACAGACCTTTTCTCCGAGCCATTCCCCTAAGGCACTGGCTATGGGGGTTGGCCGATAGGGTATAATGGGAAACGATTATGCCTCCCGTGTTTGGAAAGGAGATGGGCAGATAAGATATTTTTGATTGAGGAGCGCAGTTTATTTATGCCTGCCTTTCCTAAAAGGGGCAGGCGTTTTCAATTTTGGGAGTGGGGCAATGACCAATTCCATTTCCGAGATTAATCTGTTATCAGGCTACCAGCCAGTTGCCAATGAAGAGACCCGCAAGAAGTTTGAACAAGCCTGGGGATGTATTCTCCCTTCGAGGCCTGGTATCACCCAAGTTGAAATGTTCTATGCCGCTGATGTCGGTGAAATTATCGGAGAGGGTGGAACAGGGGATGATTTTTATGCCTTTCCATTTCCTGAGTCACTAACCAATGCCTTGACTAATGATGCTCTGGATCCCATAGTCAAAACCCCGGAGTACGATGTTTGTGCCATCAGGATGGAGAAGATAGGAAGATGAGGCGAGTTATCATCATGTAGAAGGAGGTTAATGGTAAATGGATAGCATGATTAGCTTGACTATCGATAACCGGGAGGTGGAAGTCAAGAGGGGAGCTAGTGTATTGGAAGCAGCACAAAGTGTTGGCGTTTATATCCCCACTCTGTGCTATCACCCCTCCTTAGAGCCCTTTGGAGCTTGCCGACTGTGTGTAGTAGAGATTGAAAAGATGCGTGGTTTCCCCACCTCTTGTACCACGCCAGTGGCAGAAGGAATGGTAGTTCACACCGATACACCTCAACTTCAGCAGCTAAGGCGTAGTATTCTTGAACTCATTCTTACCGAGCATCCGCAAACTTGCCTCACCTGCCCCAAGAATCTGAATTGCGAGCTGCAGCGTGTTGCTCAATATATCGGGTTAAACGAGATCAGTCTCCCTCAGTTGTATAAAGAACTCCCAGTAAAGGAGGATAATCCCTTCTTTTATCGAGATTATAACCTATGTATTCTCTGCGGGCGCTGCGTCAGGGTTTGCCAGGAGATACGCGGTGTAGGTGCTGTTGCCTTTACCTACCGGGGGAGTCAGGCTCTAATTGGCACCGCCTTTGATCTCCCTCTGCTGCAGGCGGGATGCCAGTTTTGTGGAGCTTGTATCGATGTTTGTCCCACCGGGGCCTTAATCGAGCGCAGTCGCCGCGGGTGGCAAGCACTCCCCGAGCGCTCAGTGCTTACTACCTGTCCCTATTGCGGCGTTGGCTGTCAACTTAGGCTGGAAATTAAGAAGGGAAGGATCATCGGTGTTACCCCTGAACTTGAAGCTGTAGTGAACCAGGGTCAGGCCTGTGTCAAGGGGCGCTTTGGTATTGCTGAGCCCATCCATCATCCTGATCGCTTGACTACCCCTCTGGTGAGACGAAATGGCAAGCTTGAGGAAGCAACTTGGGAGGAAGCCATCTCACAAGTGGCCCAAAGGTTTACCGAGATTAAGGAAAGATATGGGCCAGACTCTTTAGGGGCGTTTTCCTCCTCTCGATGTACTAATGAGGAAAACTATTTGGTGCAAAAGCTGGCCCGGACCTGCTTTGGTACCAATAATGTGGACAACTGTGCCCGAATATGACATGCGCCAACTGTAGCTGGGCTAGCTACTTGTTTTGGCAGCGGAGCAGCTACCAACTCCTTCGATCAGATCGAGGGTGCTGATGTTTTATTCGTTATTGGTTCTAATACTACTGAGGCTCATCCTGTTGCCGGCTTAAAGATAAAGAAGGCAATTCGCAATGGTACCAAACTTATTGTGGCTGATCCACGCAAGACTGAGCTAGCCGATGTAGCTGACATCTGGCTCAACCTGTGGCCAGGTAGCAACGTCGCTCTGCTAAATGGAATGATGCAGGCAATCATCAAAGAGGGACTAGAGAATAAGGCTTTCATCGCCCAGCGCACCGAGAACTTTGATGAGCTAAACAAAGCGGATTACCCTCCAGAGATGGTTTCCAAAATCACTAGAGTTCCTGCGGAGAAAATTGTGGAGGCGGCTCTTCTCTACGCCAGGGCAGCTAAGGCGATGATTATCTATGGCCTAGGAATAACCCATCACACTACTGGCACTGATGGTGTCATGTCCCTAGGCAATCTGGCTTTGCTCACTGGCAATATAGGGCGCCGCTCCACCGGCGTAATGCCGATGCGAGGTCAAAGCAATGTCCAAGGTGCCTGCGATATGGGGGCCTTGCCCAATATGTACCTAGGCTATCAACCGATTAGCGACTCTGAGGTAAGGACTAAGTTCGAGAAAGCGTGGGGACTGAGTTTACCTCAAAAACCTGGCTTAACCTCATGTGAAATGATAGAGACTATGCAACAGGGCAAGATAAAAGGGCTCTATATTTTAGGTGAGGATCCTTGCCAAACTGACCCCGACACTGATAAGGTACGTCGGTCGCTTGAGTCCCTAGACTTCTTGGTAGTTCAGGAGCTTTTCCTAACTGAAACCACCAATTACGCCGATGTAGTCCTGCCGGCGGCCAGCTTTGCAGAGTGCAACGGAACTTTCACCAGCGGCGAGCGGCGTATCCAACGAGTGCGTAAAGCCATAGCTCCACTATGTGGAAAGGAGAACTGGCAGACCATCTGTCTCATTGCCCAGGCGATGGGTTATCCCATGAGCTACTCAAATCCCGCAGAGATCATGGATGAGATCTCCTCCCTGGCACCCATATTTGGTGGAGTAAGCTTCAAGCGCCTGGAGGGAAACGGATTACAGTGGCCTTGCCCCACCCCAGGGCATCCGGGCACAGAGATTATGTACACGGAAAAATTCAGTCGTCCTAATGGGCTGGCTAAGTTTAATCAGGTCGATCATAAGCCCTCCGCTGAACAGCCTGATGATCGCTACCCTCTGATCCTTACTACAGGAAGGCGTCGTGAGCACTACGATAGTGGCTCGATGACGAGACGCTGCCAGGGGATTCTCCAGGTCTGGCCCGAAGAGAAGATAGAGATAAGCCCTATGGATGCTCAAGAGCTTGATATCATAGATGGCGAGGAGGTAGTGGTCCGCTCCCGACGTGGTAAGGTAAAGGTTAAGGTGAGGGTTACTGACAAATCGCCGCGTGGCGTGGCATTCATGGCCTTTCATTACCAAGATGCGCTCACCAACCTGTTGACCAATCCTGCTCTTGACCCCATAGCTAAGACCCCAGAATATAAGGTTTGTGCTATTTGTGTCGAGAAGATTCCACAGGAGGCAAAAGAGGTTGTCAGGAAGTAGGAAGAAGCATCTACAAGTATACTTTGAGAGAGGTTCCCAGTTTCATGGCCATCTGAGCCCTGGCCTTGCCATCGGTATTTTTATGGTCGACCTGGCACAGGATATTTTGGGGCCGCGTGAGCTGGTGGATACAGTGGTGGAAACTAAGCTCTGCCTGCCCGATGCTGCCCAGATAATGACTCCCTGTACCTACGGTAATGGCTGGATGACGGTAAAGGATTGGGGCAAGTTTGCCCTCACCCTTTATGATAAGGAGAAATTGGATGGAGTACGAGTTTACCTCGATATGGAGAAGGCCAAAAATTATCCTCATCTTTATCAGTGGTACCTGAGGTTAGATCAAGTCAAAACTGAGGAAGTGCTCTCGGAGATCATGGAGGCTGAGAGAGCTATTTTCTCCTGGGAGAAGGTGAGAGTAAAGCTGCCTCCTAAAGAGAAGGGGCTGGTATCTATTTGTCCCTCCTGCGGTGAGGCTCACCCAGCAAGTGATGGCGAGCTCTGCCCGAGGTGCGGTGGCAAAGATGATTACTACCAGGTAATAACTTTATAAATGAAAAGTCTACATAAAGCAAAAGAAGAACTCAGGAAGATCATAAATAAGGGTAACCTGGGTAAGGAAATGATAATGGTCAGGGCGAAGCCTTTAACCCCCAACGAGGCTATAGGCAATCCGGAGAGGAATGATTTCCCCCTGCTCAAGGGTAAAGAGCGCCTGATGCAAGCGGAATTTAGGGGATCATTGGGACAGGCATTTACCGATATGTACGGTGATTTTGAGGGGAGTATCTCAGATGTCTTGGATATGGAGCTCACTAACAATTACCGCAGGGCAATATTTGTGGCCAGCCTAAACGCGCTAACGAGATATCTGGGGCTTGCCGAAGGAACCATTCATTGCAGAGATGAGGGCCCGGAAGAATGTGGGAAAAAGTTAGTCGAGTTTATCTCTCAAAACTATGGTAGCCCTAAAGTAGCCCTGGTTGGTCTTCAGCCGGCAATCGCAGACCACCTCGCTCGTAGATTTGAGCTCAGAATAGTGGATGTGGATGCGGAGAATATCGGCAGGTGCAAGTTTGGCCTTACCATCCTGGATGGGAATAGAGATACTGAGAAGGTTCTGAGATGGTGTGATTTGGCACTGGTTACCGGGACTACAGCAGTTAACCAAACCATGGAGCCGATCCTCGAGCTAGCTTCACCAAAGGAGGTGATCTTCTATGGAGTCACCATAGCAGGTGTTGCCAAGCTATTGGAGCTGCGGCGATTCTGCCCCTGCTCAACTTGACAATCTTCGGCCAATTCTTCCAAGGCAATGGCCGTGGAAAACGATTATATCTCCCGTGTTTGGAAAGGATCGAAAGACGTCCAGCCGTACTTGTTGAAGAGATGCTGCATATCATAGGAGGGTAGTGAGATGAGACAATATCAGCTTTATATTAATGGGGAATGGATAGATGCAAAGTCAGGGGAAACCTTCAAGGTATTGAACCCCTATACTGAGGAAGCTATTGCTGAGGTAGCTAAAGGAAGTAGGGAAGATGCTCAAATAGCTATAGATGCTGCCCGAAAAGCATTCGACAGCGGCATTTGGAGCGGATTACCTCCTCAAAGAAGGTGTGAAATCTTACTGGACATCGCAGAACGATTAGCGGCGAAACAGAGCGAGCTTATTGAGCTAGAGACAAAGGATGCGGGAATGACCACCCGCATGAGTTCAATGGCAGATATACCGGGTGGCATAGGGCAATTCAGATACTATGCAGAGCTAGCTAGGAGTGTCCCCTTTTACGAAGGTCTGCCCCCGATGGAATTTCCTACTAGCTACAACTTTGTCCTCCGTGAGCCGATTGGGGTGTGCGGGCAGATAATACCGTGGAACGCCCCATTCCTAATGGCTGTTTCGAAATTAGCTCCAGCATTGGCCGCAGGAAATACGGTAGTATTAAAGCCGGCAAGCTATACCCCAATCACCGCCCTAGAGCTGGCCAAAATCATCGATGAAAGTGATATGCCCAAGGGGGTAGTAAGCGTAGTTACTGGCCCTGGATCAACAGTGGGGGAGGAGATCGCCGCTAACCCGAAGGTGGATAAGGTCTCTTTTACGGGTTCTACTGAAGTAGGCAGACGGATAATGGAGCTAGCCTCCAGTACCGTCAAAAAGGTAACCTTGGAACTGGGGGGCAAATCTCCTGTCATTGTATTGGAGGATGCCAATTGGGATGTGGCCATCGATGGGGTGCTCTATGGAGTTTATTTGCATAGTGGGCAGATTTGTGTAGCGGGTACCAGGTTATTTCTCCCCGGATCGATTCACGACGAGTTCGTCGAGAAGCTGGTGGCAAAGGCCTCTCACATGAAACTTGGAGACCCTATGGATTGGGGCACAGATATGGGCCCTCTGGTGTCGGCCGAGCAAAGAGACAGGGTGGAAGGCTACATTAAATCCGGCCTGGGGCAAGGAGCCAGACTAGCCTGCGGCGGGGCAAGACCTAAAGAGCTTGAAAAGGGATATTTCGTGGAACCGACTATCTTTATAGATGTCAAGAACGACATGAAGATCGCCCAGGAGGAAATCTTTGGCCCGGTGCTCTCAGTGATTAAGTATTCTTCGGTGGATGAGGCTATCGACATGGCTAATGATACCATCTATGGTCTGGCGGGGGCAGTTTGGTCTGAGGATATGGGCAGAGCAATGGATGTTGCCAAAAAGATCAGGTCGGGAACTGTTTGGATCAACGAGCACCATATGATAGATACCCGCCATCCCTTCGGTGGCTATAAGCAGAGTGGCATCGGAAGGGAGATGGGGATATACGGCTTTCATGAATACACCGAGATCAAGCATGTTTATATGGATCTGGTGAGGAAGCGGGAATCCAAGCTCTGGTATGGCATGGTATGTTCAGGATAACTAGCCCAGGGATGTAGCAGACTTAGACCCAAAAAAGTGGGGGAAAGAGACATCCGGCTATTCCAATGGAAATGGAGATAGGGAGAGTGATGAAATGAGGTGATTGAGTCTTGGCTACGAATCGTTTTAAGTCGATCTCCGAGCCATCTTCTCCTAAGGCAAAAGCTATGGGAAATGGCCGATAGGGTATAGCGGGAAACGGCTATGCCTCCCTTATTTGGAAAGGAGAAAAGGTACAGGGTTGCGGTCTATTCAGACAAGCAATCTCATGTTGTATTTATGCCTGCCTTTCCATTCGGGGGTGGGCATTATTCTTAGATAAGGAGGATAGGATGGGAAGATATAGAATAACCTCAATCTTTATCAGTCTATCCCTAGTGGTTATATTGGCTCTAAGTGCTAGCATCTTCGCCGGGGCAAAGCTATCTATTAATGCCGAGTCTCCAGCCGAGCCAACATTGAGGGTCGCCACTGGGAGCCCTGGTGAACTTGGGTTAATGGATGCCCTAATCAAACCATTTGAGGAAGAATACCACTGCCAAGTAAGGGTAATAAAGGCTTCAACCGGTCAGGGGCTAGACCTTGGTAGAAAAGGCGAGGTAGATCTCAGCATAGGGCACTCCAAGGAGGCCCTTGATAGGTATATGGCACAGGGTTACGGTATAGATAGAAGTCCGTTGATGCATAACTACTTTGTTATCGTGGGACCAAAGGGTGACCCTGCTGGCATCAGAGGGTTTGCCGATCTCGCCCAGGCTCACCTAAGGATTGCCGAGACAAGATCACTTTATCTTTCCCGAGGAGATAAAGGAGGGATGCATAAGCGGGAGAAAGCTATCTGGAGGGAACTGGGCATAGCACCAACCTCAGATTGGTACAAGGTGAGCCGTGATTTCATGATGGCCTCCTTGAAAATGGCCGATAAGCTAAAAGCATATCACATGGCAGATTCAAGCACCTGGACAGTGATGAAGGGAAAACTAGGCAATTTGGCTCTCTTGGTTTTGGGTGAGCCAAATAGGTATGAGGTGGCAGCAGTAAACCCGGCAAAATTCCCTAATGTGAATTATAAACTGGCAAGGCAATTCATAGAATACATTACTTC
>DEIJ01000095.1 GCA_002352365.1 Dehalococcoidia bacterium UBA2777
TATTATAGTTACGAAACACTAGTGGAGGAATTGATAGCTCTCTTGGTTCATGAGAGCAGGAACCGCTTCCCAGACCCCGAAACAGTAGTTAAGACTCTTAAGCAAGCTGCTCAGCTGCCCAGAAGCCAAGCATATTAATACGCAGAACCTCTACAGAGGCGATTTCAATTTCCGATCGGCAGAGTTATAATAGAGCCATGAAAGTAATTCTTCTTCAAAATGTGCCTGGTGTGGGCAAATTGGGGGAAACAAAAGAGGTAGCCGATGGATATGGGAGGAATTTCCTTCTACCTAAGGGGCTGGCTTTGCTGGCTACCCCGGCAGCACTTAAGGCAGTAGAAGCCAGACTTCAAGCGGACAGGCAGAAGCCACAGCAGGTTACTACCGAACTGAGCAAGTTTGCCCAAGAGCTACAGGGATTTCCGCTCACTTTTACGGCCAAGGTGGCGGCACACGATCGCATCTACGGCTCTATTAGGGAGGTTCACATTGCTCGGGAGATAAGCCACCTTACCGGGGTTGACATTGACAAGGGTAGTGTAGAGTTGGCCGAACCTATTCGCCAACTGGGCAGTTATGAAGTGACGCTTAGATTGGCTAAGGATATAGTCACTACGGTAAAAGTTAGCGTCGAGGAGGCGAAGGAACAAAGTGGCTGAAGAAAGGCTGCCTCCTCACAACATCGAAGCTGAGGAAGCAGTACTTGGCTCGCTACTCATTGACTATGAGGCGATTGTCAAACTAATTACCTTCCTCAAACCAGAAGACTTCTACCGGGAAAAAAATCAGTGGCTATATAATGCCTGCCTTTCTCTTCACGAGCGAAATGAGGCGATAAATCAGATTACTTTGGCTCAGGAATTATCACGGGGGGTGAAGCTGGAGGAGAGCGGAGGTGCAGCTTATCTGAGCCACCTGGTATCCGCAGTCCCTACCTCGATTCATATCGAGTATTACGCCCAGATTGTACATCGCTTGGCAATAATGCGGCGTCTTATCAGCGCTGGTGGGCAAATTGCCGCTATAGGCTACCAGGCGGAACCTGATGTCGATGCAGCGCTGGATAAAGCTGAGGATATCTTATTTAGCCTCCGCCATGGTGAGAGCCCTCGTGATTTCGTTCATATTCGCCGCGTTCTAGAGCAATACTTTGAAGAGGGTGATTTAGCTGCCCGCCCTCAAGAGGGGAGGTATCTACCGCGAATATTTAGCGGCTTCACCGCCTTAGATGGGTTTTTGGGCGGGGTGCAGCGGTCGGATATGATTATTTTAGCTGCCAGGCCAAGCTTGGGTAAATCAAGTTTAGCATTAAGCATAGCTAGAAATGCGGCTATAGAACAAGGAGCTCGGGTAGCTATCTTCAGCTTGGAGATGGCTAAGGAACAATTAGTGCAGCGTTTACTGGCTTATGAGTCCAACGTGGATTCAAAGCGACTTCGCTTGGGACTTTGTACTCCCCAAGAGGAGAAAGCAATTATGGAAGCTAGCGGGATTCTGTCTGAGGCGCCGATTTATATTGATGATTCGCCTGCCCTGAGGGTGGTGGAGATGCGGAGCAAGGCACGCCGTTTGCACTATGAGCGAGGTATCGACCTGCTTATTGTAGACTATCTGCAACTGGCGCGAGGTGATGGTAGAACGGAGAATAGAGTCCAGGAGATCAGTGAAATCTCTCGTTCGCTCAAATCCCTGGCCCGTGAGTTAGATACCCCAATTATCGCTGTGTCACAATTGAGTCGAGCAGTGGAATTGCGTACCCCTCATATCCCGTTGCTCTCTGACCTGAGAGAGAGTGGTAGCATTGAGCAAGATGCTGACGTGGTTCTGTTTATTTATCGCGATGATGTGTATTACACCCCAGAGGACTGGGAAAGGCGCAATCCTGATAAGCCTTACCCTAAAGGAATTGCCAATATAATAGTAGCTAAGCATCGCAATGGCCCCACCGGACAAATCAGCTTGCGTTTTGTGCCCCAAGTAGCCAAATTTACTAATCTGGAGCGAGAGGGAAAAGAAATTGACCAGCAAGCCCTTCCCTGGCTTTCCGGCTAAGATGTGCTTTACCCCCCTTCCCAATCTTTTTTTCAGCCATCTTTTACCCCAAATCGATGACTTGATTGAGCTTAAGGTATTGCTTCATATTTTCTGGATTTTATATCAAAAGCGAGGCTACCCTAAATTTGTTACTTTTGGAGAGCTTGCTGCTGACAAAACATTAATGGGGGGGATAGATGAAGCCACTCAGCCAACTGAAGCATTGCATCATGCCTTAAAGATGGCAGCAGACCAGGGTATCCTTTTATATTTAGTAGTGGATAAAGGGGGAAGGCGACAAGAGCTTTACTTTATTAACACTGAGGCCAGTAGACAGGCTGTGGCCAAACTGGAGAGTGGAGCACTCTCTCTCGATGGTGCCTTACCCCAAGAGCAACCCCAGCCGACTGGAGATAGGCCTGATATCTTCACCTTATATGAGCAGAACATTGGGCTAGTTACCCCATTGGTCGGTGAGGAATTAAAAGAAGCCGAGAGGCTATATCCTTCCTCTTGGATTGAACAAGCCTTCAGGGAGGCGGTTAGCCTGAATAAGCGCAATTGGAGATATATTCGCCGCATATTGGAGCGTTGGTCTACGGAGGGCAAGGAGAATGGAGAGCCTGGGAGAAATTCTACACAGAAGGCGGGCCCTAGCCGATACCTTAAAGGCAAGTACGGACATCTGGTCAAGCATTGAGGAGAAACCTTCCTACTGTCCTCGATGTAAGGGGGCAGGGTTTGTTTATGCCGATGTCCCCCTAGGGCATCCCGATTTTGGCAAAGCAGTGCCCTGCTATTGCACTCAGAAAGAGCTGGAGGAGAATCGCCTCACTCGCCTCCAGCGCTACAGTAACTTAGGCTCACTGGTTCGGCTCACCTTTGACAACCTGATACCCAGCGGGAGAACAAGTTCCCCCCAAAATCAGCAGAGGTTCAATCGAGCTTATCAAGCGGCAGTAGCCTTTGCCCAAAATCCCCAGGGGTGGTTAATATTCACCGGACCGAGTGGTTGTGGAAAGACCCACCTTGCCGCCGCTATTGGCAATTATCGCCTCAAGGTGGGGCATCTGGTTTTCTTCATGATTGTCCCTGATCTCCTTGACCATCTCCGCTCCACCTTTAGCCCCGATAGCAATATTTCCTATGATGAGCTCTTTCTTCAGGTGAGAGATGCACCTCTGCTTATCTTGGATGACTTAGGCAGCCAAAGCAGCACCCGGTGGGCGCAGGAGAAATTATTCCAAATTATTAACCATCGCTTTAACACCCAGTTGCCCACAGTAATCACCACCAACATCGCCTTAGAGGAATTGGATGAGCGGCTACGCACCCGCCTCACCGGCCCTAGCCTTTCCCAAATATATCAGCTCGAGACGGAGGGAACTTTCCCCTTAGATTATTTGGGCAGCCTGGAGTTGGAGCTACTACAAAACATGACCCTTGATCACTTTGAATTCAGGGCTGATCTCCCTTCAGGGCAGCGGGATAACTTGGCCCGTGCTTTTCATCGCGCTAAGGATTTTGCCTCTTCCCCTCAGGGCTGGCTGATCCTTCAAGGAACCAATGGCTGTGGTAAAACTCATCTTGCCGCTGCCATCGCTAACCATCAGCTGCAACAAGGCAAATCGGTATCTTTCGTTATTGTGCCTGATTTTCTTGATCATCTGCGGGCTACTTTTAGCCCGGAAAACAAGGTCACCTGTGATGAACTCTTTGAGCGGGTTAAGAAAGCCCCCCTACTCATCCTCGACGACTTTGGGGAGCATTGGACTACTCCTTGGGCTCAGGTGAAGCTTTATCAGCTTATTAACTACCGCTATAATGCCCGCTTGCCTACTGTGATCACTACTTGTTTTAGTTTGGATGAGATTGAAACCCGGATTAGCTCCCGTATGGCAGATCCTCGGTTAAGCTTGGTATTTTATATTGAAGCCCCCGATTATCGAGCTGACCGCCACACTGCGGCGAAGGTTAAATCACCCCGCCAACGGGCTTAAACATTTTTGATCGGTTCATATTAAGATAAAACTGGCCCGGGGGTGTCATTACTCAATAACGAGGAGGTAAGAAATTGGACGAGGTAAAGGTAAGGATTTTGGGCATCTCGGCCACCCCTATCAAGGATGGTAACTGCGATAAGGCAGTTCAGGAAGCCTTGAAAGCAGCCGCCGAGCTTGGCGATGTGGAGACAGAATTCATCACCCTGGCAGACAAAAATATTGCCATGTGTAAACATTGTCAATGGTGCATCGAGAATATGCAACCGTGTAAAGTACAGGATGACTTTCAAATGGTCTTTGAAAAGATGAAGGAGAGCGATGGGTTGATTTTGGGAGGGCCAACTTGGTTTGCTACCTTATCCCCTCACTTGCTCATCCTATTTTCTCGGATGAGATACTATGTTTTCTTTACTCACGCCCTGAGGAATAAGGTAGTTGGAGCAGTAACGGTTGGCTTTTTGGGCTTCGGCATGCAGCGCGCCTTAGAGACTGTCGAGACGTTAGCTTGGGCAGGGAACATGGTCTCGGTGGGAGGGGCATCAACCTTATCCAGCACCAGAGTTTTTGGCCAAAGGCCGGCTTACCTGGAGCATGGCGTCTTGGATGATAAGTATGGGATGAGGGAAGTAAAGATGATGGGGGGAAGGGTAGTCGAAATAGCCAGAATGATCAAGTATGCAACCGAAGCTGGACTTGTATTGCCTGAGAAGTATAAGCGTACTGTTACCGGAGCAATACTCAGGCCGCGTGAGGATAAGATGTTTGTTGAGGGGGTGTGGAGGGAGAAGGAGGCTTAACCATTACTCTTGTCTCCGAGGCAACCAGATATACCCCTTACTTCTTGACCTACCCTCTATCAGAACCTTGGTGCCCCGGAGAAATAAATAACATCACCCGACCGCCTTCCTCGGGCTTATGATCGATAAAGATAATCGCTACTAATATGATTAGGGGATCGAAACAAAGGGAAGCTATTCTTCGGGTGTTAGGAAGTGGCACTTCCCACCCCACTGCGAAGTGGATTTATACTGAGGTGAGAAAGGAAATTCCCAATGTCAGCCTGGGAACAGTTTACCGCAATCTCAGATCGCTGAAGGAGAGGGGAGAGATTTTAGAGCTATATCTTGGGGGTACGTTTAGCAGATTTGATGGCAACTCGACCGATCACTATCACTTTAGGTGCGAGCGATGTGGCCGGGTCTTTGATGTGGATGAGCCGGTAAATAAAGAGATTGATGTCAGAGTAGCCCAGAAGACAGGGTTTAAGGTTTTGTCTCATCACTTAGAGTTTCGGGGGATATGTGCGGACTGCCAAAAAGGTAACATGAATGCATAGTGCACTTGGGAGACCCAAGGTACAATAGGGCCAAAACTTTAGATGTATACCTTGCCAGATGGTACCAAATTTGGGGAAATAGTTTTAAGGTCAGCCATCCCGTGCTAGTGGATTTCTGGGCTCCTTGGTGTGGACCTTGTCGTGCTGTAGCTCCAGTAGTGAAGAAGCTAGTGTTTCGTAACTATAATA
>DEIJ01000169.1:0-7839 GCA_002352365.1 Dehalococcoidia bacterium UBA2777
AGCCAATAGCTTGAGAAAGTGCTCGGTGGAGGAGGATTCTACCCTCACTGGTTGGTCTTCCTGCCATACGCCTTCCCTGGAGCGCACAAAAACAAAGTAATGCCCATCGAGCACGACTCCAGCTAAACGTTCGGGTTTGTGGCGCTCTCGCCTCACCAGCCCTCTAATATACCCCTTTGCCTGCTCGATTGCATCCTTGTTCACCTTGTAGCTATTACTTTCCCTAAGAACCCCCGGGGATTTATATTCCAGCACCAAGCGGTTATAAACAGCGTCCGCTCTGCCGTCTAATAGGGTATATTCTTCTCTTAGGTATATAGGAAGTTTTAGTTTAACAGCTATCTCATCTATAAATCGAGTGACTTTTGTCCTAAATTCTGCTTCATTGTGAGAGGAAGCAGCGGCTTCACGAATCTGCTGTGCTAAGTTGGAAGCCTTCGTTCTTATTTCAGCTTCGATGTCTATGCTCATGACTCTTGCCTTTTATGGTTAGTTTGTTGTCTCTCTAACTATCTCTACGGGCAGCATTTGTTTCAAATCTACATGCTCAGATGCCGAAAGAATCTCTATGCCTACCAACCTTCCCCGGGCATCCATATCGAAGGTGATTTCCTCGTCTACCTCTTTACACAGGACTTTTTCCGCTTCTGCAATCTTCAGATAAAGGGTGTCGTACTTTGCATCATAGGTAATCCTCACCGTTCACCTCCATTCGCCGTAGTAGACCTTGATGGTAATCACTACCATCAGGTCATCCTCCTCAGCATATACTACCTTTAGCTTTTTCTGAGGGTAGTGCTTGCCAAGCCAGTTCCTATTATAGTCGAAAACCATCTCTTTGCTTTTTCTGCCCTTTTTCAGTTGAGCTTCCTGCCCACTTGATAAAACCATGCTGACTTCACCTTCTGTGGTTCTCCTCTCGTTAGCCCTTTCCTTAGCGTGTTCTGTAAGTCTAATTTTCAACCTAAGCCTCCTGTTGTTGGTAAGCAGGTCTGGGGAATCTTATCTTTACTGGCTGTCGGTAGACAGCATGGCTAAGAAGGAGTTCTCCTTTTGAAAGGCGGGTGACATTTGACTTTATCTCCTTATCAAGGAATCCATAATCAGTCGACATGACCTCGGCTGAGCCTGAGCGACCGATAATCTTGGTGGCGCAGTTACCGGTAACCCGAGGATGAACAGCACTCATAAACTGCTGGGCTGAGACTAGAATAACTCCCAGCGACCTGCCCCTCTCTGCAATTTCGAGAACATTCTGAGTAAGGGGAGCCGTCCTTTCGCCTTTAGGAGCATATTTATTGAGCTCATCAACAAAGAAGATTATTTTTTCGGGAGGCGAGGTTTCTCTATCCTCTGGTGGCTCTGCCTTAAGTTTGTAGATTGTTCTGAGGAGGTCTCCAAAAACAAGCATTTGTTCGTGCTCGTAGAGGCGGGCAATGTCAACAACATATACATGCCCACCACGGATTTTGAGAATCTCATCGCTCAGGACTTTTTCGTGGGCGTGAAGTCCATCTACAAAGACCCCAGACTGGGTAGTTTTGATCATCCTTCTGATATGCCTTCTGAACACGCCAATGGAAGAGCCCTTTATCCCACGCCACTCCCTTATGGCAGAGTGTGTTTGAGGATCAAAGAGAGGTTTCTCATTGAGCAAGTTATCCCAGCTATGGACATTTCTGAAGTCCGGTTCTCTGTTCTTAATTCCTTCCCGGATCTCGCTGATAATAGACTCCTGGGTGAAATAGGTATCGGGCACCTGGGCAAATAACAGGTCGAGCTTATCGGCGGTGTTCTCAAGGTCATAGGCATAGACATTGTGGGGACTCGGCTCGTAGAAACAGTTAGGTAACCCATCTCTGCCACGCGGCAAGAAGTAATGAACCTTATCTGAATCAAAAGGCTTAGGCTCTAATCCCAATCTTTCCCATAGCTCCATTTCTTCTACCGAAAGTCCTCTTTCCGGGCGCTGGTCAATTTGTAATAGGTCACCATGCTTCACGTTGAGGATAATTACGGCAATTTTATCCCTTTCCTCTTGGGGAGTCTTTTGCAATATCGACTGGATGAGGAACATGGCATAGGAAGTTTTAGTCGCTAAACCACTAATGCCGGTAATGTTTACATGGGCTGACTCTGGACCCAATACATAGCGGCGATCCACATAAGCGACAGCGGCTACACCATTACTCATCATAATTAGTCCCGCGGGTATTCTATCGGCAGTCTCCATAGTATCTATCCCCAGAGCCACCTGAATTCGTGGTTCATCAGCAAAATTGACCACTTTGTCGCTGGATACAGGCATGTAGATATCTTTACTATTACTAAGTACATTAGCATTAGCCACCGTTGTTCCCTGGCGCGGTGTATTCGGCTCTTCAGCTAATTCACCAAAATCACTGGAGATAAAGTTTGCCAGATGCGTAGGCGAATCAGTCCTGTGTTCTAGAATAGTTACTAAGCCAAAGGTTTCACTCTTCCCTTCGTGGCTCACCTGCTCAACTTGGACTATATCGAAGGGATTGACTATTACGCCTGGAGCTAACCAGAAGCTAAACTTATCGGACGTATTAGGGTCTCTATCCGTAGCCGATGTTTTACCAATGGCTTCAACTTGCTTTGCTTCGTTCATGGAGCACCTCCCTGCTTATGGTTTAGGCCATTTTATACAGCCCATCAGGACATCTTTTGAATAAAACCTGTTCTTTATTACCTGCTCAGCAATATGTGTGGGGTATAGAGAGCAATGCCATCTGTGATCTAGCCCATAGGGGGTTACATTCCTTTCAGCAACAAGCACTCGAGAGATAAGATCAGCAAGCTCTGCGGGGACTGGAGATAAGTCAGGGCGAGGTATCTCTACCTTAACCACCCCCATCAACGGGTAATCGAGTTCCTTCTGTTCACGTAGCCGAACATACCAAAAAGCAATCTTGCCACCATCAGCACTGAAGGCGGCAGTTCTGTGAGCATGTGGTAAACCAGCGAGAATGCCCGTGATATCCTTCCTTTGTGAAGGGCGTTGCCCAAACTGGAACATAGGGTCTTTTCTAAACGACTTGGCGACACCTATCAAGTGGGGGCTTGATCTGCTTTTCCAAGATTCCCAAATATCTTCTTCAACAAACTTGACGCTGCCATCTAATATTAGCCATGTATCCTCATTGCGAGCAGTGTCTGTTGACTCAATGAGTTCTATCTCCAATTTATGCATCTCAGAGCGAGCTTTCGCCCCAGCCTTATCTCTGGGGTCTCTTTTGGCATCGCTCAGCGCATCAGGAAGGGTGAAGTCGATTATCTCAAGAAAATCTGGCTTCCCAATTTTACGGAGTTTGTCCCATAAAGTGTCTGAAATACCTTGGTTTTGCTTGGGAAGTAGTAGTAACACTTTCTGTTTATGAGAATAGACATTGACTTGTCCAGTGTCTTCCCTTCGCACTACTGTTGCGCCGACCTGTGCTAGCTCGATAGGAAATGACCTTGTCCCCTCAATCCCAGTAGCTAAGAAGTAGCTACGAATACTGCCATCTATGAAGAATCGGAATAAGTGTTTTTCTTGGCGAAAAAGGGGTGGAGTCGGCTTGTAAATGTTGGAGACGTCTGGCTCTGGTGTTTCAGAGAATGCAGCAATCTGTTCATCACCCCTGGTCATAACCACGTCTTCAATTTCTTCTTGGTCTGGATGCTGAAGATCCTCTACAGCTCCTCCAGTAGCAGGAAGGATTTTGAGTTCTCTACCAAGGAGATCTAATATGGGAACAATGGGACTTAGTGGATTAGGCATGGTTCTATCTTCTTTGGGCAGCGTAATAAGGCCTTATAGATACTCCTTCACCTTCTCCGCGGCGGATTTGGTCACCCCTTCAACCTGGGCCAATTCATCTGCTGATGCCTCCCTAATCGCCTTCACTGAGCCAAATTTTTTAAGCAGGGCTCTTTTGCGTTTGGGGCCAATCCCAGGGATGGCATCCAGGGTGGAGGCAAATGCTTCCTGGCAATGTAACCTATGGTAATAACCTATGGCAAAGCGATGTGCTTCGTCTCGCATTCGCTGTAGCAAGCATAGCGCTGCAGAATGAGGAGGGAGAATAATAGGTGATGAAATTTGCGGCAAGAAAACCTCCTCATTTTCCTTAGCCAGGCTGGCGCAGGGGATAAAGCTGACCCCCAGCTCGTGCGTTGCCTCTAGAGCAGCATTCAGCTGTCCTTTGCCCCCATCAATAAGCACTAAGTCAGGGAGAGTACCCCAAGCCCCTTCCTCAGGTGAACTCTTGCTCCTCTTAAAGCGTCGTCTCAGCACCTCCTGAATCATAGCATAGTCATTGGCCCCAGCTACTGTCTTTATCCTAAAGCGTCGATATTGCGACCGTTTCGCCTGCCCCCTTTCAAACACCACCATACTGCCCACTGCTGAGGTTCCGCAGATATCGGAGATGTCATAGCATTCCACCCGCTGCGGAAGGCAGGGAAGATGAAGCTCTCGCTGAAGCTCTTCTATAGCCATAGCCGCGGCTTCAGGTTCGGCAAGTAACCTTATCCTGAGTTGTTCTAGCCATTGGCAAGCATTCTCCGCCACCATGTCTACCAGTTCCTTGTTCACCCCACGACGCGGCCGGTGGAGTTTAACCTCGCCCCCTCGTTTGCTTTCCAGCCATTTCTTGATTGAGCCTTGATCTTGGGGCAAGTGTTGAAGCAGTATCACTGGGGGTAAATAAGGAGCAGAATGATAGAACTGCTTTAGAAAGCTGGCCATGATCTGAGCTGGCTCCTCATCCTGGGTTCCCTCGATAATAAAATGCTCCCGTCCCAAAAGCTTCCCGTTGCGGATGAAGAACACTTGCACACAGGCTTGATCTCTCGCCCGAGCAAAGGCGATGACATCCTGCTCTCCCGTAGCTTGAGCGATCTTCTGCCGTTCTACCACCTGTTCTACAGCCTGGATCTGGTCACGAAGCAGGGCAGCCTTTTCAAACTCCAGATTCTCTGAGGCTTCCTCCATCTTCGCCCGAAGCTCCCGCACCACTATTTCCTGCTTCCCCTCAAGGAAGAGGATAACTTGTTTTATTACCTGGTGATATTCTTCCTGGCTCACCGCTCCGATGCAGGGCCCAAGGCAGCGGTGGATGTGATACTCCAGACAGGGTCGCAAGTCATTCCCAGTCATAGGTTTATGGCAGGAACGGAAGGGGAAAAGTTTCCTCAGTAGGCTTAGTGTCTTGCGCACCGAGCCGGCACTGGCGAAGGGTCCAAAATATCTTGCCCCATCATTTTCTAGGCGCCGGGTAATGTAAACCCCTGCCCAATCTTCATTGGGGTTTATCTTGAGATAGGGGTAGCTCTTATCATCCTTAAGACGCACATTGTAGCGAGGACGATATTTTTTAATCAAGTTGCACTCAAGCAGGATTGCCTCTTGCTCGGAGTCAGTGAGGAAGAATTCAAAGTCAGCAGTTTTAGCCACCATTCTCTGCAGTTTTGGTAGCAGGTTATAAGCTGAGCCGAAATAGGAGCTCACCCGCTGGTGTAAGTCGACTGCCTTACCCACGTAGAGGATATTGTCCGCTTCATCTTTCAGCAGATACACCCCCGGCTTTCGGGGTAACGCCTTCAGCCGCTCACCAAATGAGACCGATATCATGTTTAAACCATTCCCAAATTCTCTCTAGCCAGAATAATTTTACAACTTCATCCCCAGTTGTGCTAGAATATGGCGAAAGGACTGAGAGGAAAGCGATGAGGCAAGAGGTTGAAGCTTTTCTGGGTTATATTTCAATAGAGGGGGGTAGATCACCGAATACCGTTGCCGCCTATCGAAATGACCTGTATCAACTGGTTGATTTTGCTCGCCGGAGGAGTGGCAAACAAGATCCCAGCCTCAAATTGGTTAAGGAGGATCACTACTTTCTGTCAAGCTATGCCCTCGACCTTAGGGAGAGGGGCTATACAGCAGCTACCAGGGCCCGCAAGTTATCGGCAGTGAAGTCATGGTTCAAATTCCTTATTGCCAAAGGGGTGATAAAAGGTTTCCCCAGAGAAGATTTGGCTTCACCTAAGGTGAATAAAGCCATGCCCCATCTTCTCTCCCCGGCTCAGATCCAAGCGGTGTTGAAGCAACCTGAACAGTACCCCACCCCAGAGGGGAAAAGGGATAAAGCCATGCTGGAGCTGCTTTATTCTACCGGGATGCAAGCAGCCGAGCTTTTATCCTTAAATGTGAAGGACGTAAATCTTACCGACCACTATGTACACTGCCCAGGAAAGGGTTCGAAGGAGAGGATTATCCCTATTTATGGAGAGGCCGTCCAATCTCTGCGCAAATACTTGGCGGAAGGCCGCCCCCAGCTTGCGCTTTATAATCGGGGAGAAGCGTTATTTTTAAATCGCTTTGGCAAGCGGCTCTCAAGGCAAGGTTTATGGCAAATTCTAAAGGGACACGCTAAAGCGGCAAACCTAACGGCTGAAGTCACTCCTCGAACTATACGCCACAGCTTTGCTGCCCGACTGATAAGTGAAGGGGCTGATTTGCCCACAGTGCAGCAAAGGTTAGGACATGTTAGCCTGGCTACCACTCAGGCATACTCTCGCTTTATCAATAAACGCTGAAAAAACAAGGAGAGAGGTATGAAAAAGACGAAAGTAAGCGAGCTTTTGGGTATCGATTATCCGATAATTCAAGGAGGGATGGGCTGGATAGCTGATGCTGAGCTGGCTGCGGCTGTCTCTAATGCTGGGGGTTTGGGTATGATCAGCCCCACAGCAGGGGCAAAGGAAGGGGAAAACTGGCCAGAGAATCTACGCCGCCAGCTCCGCAGAGCAAAAAGCCTTACTGCTAAGCCCTTTGGGGTGAATATCAGCCTAGAGATTCCCGAGCACAAGGAGTGTATGGACATTGCCCTCGAGGAGGGGATTAAGATAATGACCACTGCTGCCGGTAGCCCTAAGCTTTATACCAAATACCTCAAACAATCCGAGGTGGTGGTAATGCATACCGTGTTCTCGGTAAGGCATGCTAAGGTTGCCGAAGCTGAGGGAGTAGATGCGGTAATCGCCTCAGGCTGTGAGGCAGGAGGGCTTATTAGCCGCGACGAAGTAAGCACCATGGTTCTCATCCCCCAAGTAGTCGATGCAGTGAAGATACCGGTAATCGCCGCCGGGGGGATCGCTGATGCTAGGGGTTTTGTTGCCGCTTTAGCTTTGGGGGCTGAGGGAGTACAGATGGGCACGCGATTTGTTGCCACCCAAGAGTGTCCTGTTCACCAGAACTTCAAGCAGGCTATAGTGAAGGCCATTGATACAGATACCACGATAACCGGAAGAAAAAGTGGTATTGGTGCCAGAGTATTGAAAAACGAACTGGCAAGGCAGTTATTAGCTGTGGAGGAAGGTGGTACCACGGCTGAAGAGGTGCAATCACTTCTTGGCATTGGTCGATTACGACTAGCAGTAGAGGGAAACGTCGAGGAAGGCTCTTTAATGTGTGGAGCTGTAGCCGGAATGATAACCCAGATTATGAGTGTAGCTGAGGTGATACATAGCCTGGTCGATGGCCACGATAAGCTCGTTGCCAGTCTGTAATCCCAAGAAAATGCCGAGGCATTTTCTTGGGGTGGTTTAGGCTAGCCAAAACACTATTCAAAGGGAGGTAAAAGTTATGGAGATCAAGAAAATAGGTGTGGTAGGTTGTGGGATCATGGGCTCTGGTATCGCTCAACTCTGTGCCCAATCAGGTTGCCCCACCATGGTCTCAGAGCTCAATTCGGAGCTTTTGAATAAGGGGATGACGGCAATCCGCTCCTCCTTAGATAGCGGGATAAGGAAGGGCAAAGTTAGCGAGGA
>DEIJ01000169.1:7900-16096 GCA_002352365.1 Dehalococcoidia bacterium UBA2777
TAATAGAAGCGGCTATTGAAAACTTGGAGGAAAAGAAGAGGGTGTTCACTGCTCTTGATAGGGTTTGTCCCCAACACGCTATCCTGGCCAGCAACACCTCTTGCCTATCCATCTTGGATATGGCAATGGTGACTAAAAGGCCAGCTCAAGTAATTGGAATGCACTTTTTTAACCCGGTACCTATTATGCGGTTAGTGGAGATAGTAAGGACTATTCTCTCTTCAGATGAAGCAATCGATGCGGCCAAAAGTTTTAGCCAATCATTAGGTAAAGTGGTGATCACCGCTAAGGATATGCCAGGATTTATTGTAAATCGGCTCCTCATCCCCTATCTACTTGGTGCTATTCGGGCTTTTGAAGCTGGGGTGGCTACCAAAGAGGATATTGATCAGGGGATGGCGTTAGGCTGTAATCACCCTATGGGGCCATTGACCTTAGCCGATTTCATCGGGCTTGACACCACTTATTTCATTGCTTGTGCCATGTATGATGAATTTAGGGATCCATTGTATGCTCCACCACCTTTATTAAAGAAGATGGTCACTGCTGGTCAACTGGGACGCAAGAGTGGTAAGGGATTTTACGATTATAAATAGAAGCTAAAGGAGAAACCCGGTGAACAGGCAAGGGGGCAGCTATGTTTTGCTCATTGAACTCTGTGAAGGGGGTGATATTGTGGTAGGCGCTCTGGGGGCCATTGCCTTCCCAGAAGGTTTTTACGCCTATGTAGGTTCAGCTATGGGCGGGCTGAAATCCAGAATCGATTACCATCTTCGAGAGAAGAAGCACCCTCATTGGCACATTGATTACCTGTTAAACAAGGCGCAAGTTATCCAAGTGATCTTTGCTCAAACAGATAGGCGGCTTGAATGTGCTCTGGCTCAGATTCTAACCAAGGAGATTGATGCCATCCCTGGCTTTGGCTCGAGCGACTGTAAATGTAAAAGCCACCTCTATTTTGAACCAAGAGAAATTAGATTAAAGGCTAAAGTTGTCGAAGCATTCGCCGAACTGGGCCTTGGTTATCAACTAAGGATCTTCCCTTGAATCTTGGTGTAAAACTAGCCCCCACTCACCCCTCTGGCCTCAGGCTGAAGAATCCGGTGATGGTGGCCGCAGGCACTTTTGGCTATGGGATAGAATATACTCAAATTTTCGATATCCAGAGATTAGGAGCCATTGTATGTAAGGGTACTACCCTCAAGCCTCGGGAGGGAAATCCTCAGCCTCGACTGATCGAGACACCAGCCGGACTACTGAATTCTATCGGGCTGCAAAATATTGGGGTGGAGGCATTGATTCAGGAGAAGGCCCCCATTTGGGCAGGGTGGCAAGTTCCGGTCATTGTCAACATCGCTGGTGAGAATATCAGTGATTACGCTCAATTGTCCACCAAGCTAAAAGGGGTAGCTGGTATCAGTGGCCTCGAGGTGAATATAAGCTGCCCTAATATAGCCGCCGGAGGGGTGGAATTTGGCTCCAGCCCTAAAGCTGCTGCTGAAGTGACCAAAGTGGTGAGAGCAGCTACCTCTCTCCCTGTCATCGTCAAGCTAACCCCAAATGTAACCAATATTGTCGAAATCGCCTTAGCGGTAGCCGAGGCAGGCGCCCATGCTATTTCCTTGATTAATACCCCTAAGGGAATGGCCGTGGATATAGCCAAGCAAAAGCCCTCCCTGGGCAACATCAGCGGGGGACTCTCTGGGCCGGCGATAAAGCCCATCGCATTGTACATGGTTTACCAACTGGCAGGAAAGGTAAATATACCGATTATCGGCGTCGGTGGTATTGTCTCTGCCGCCGACGCCCTAGAATTTATTATGGCCGGTGCCACTGCAGTCCAAGTAGGCACAGCAAATCTGGTCGATCCTTTTGCTTCGCTTGAGGTTTTAGAGGGGATAGAGCACTTTATGGAACAAGAGGGGGTAGAGGAAATCACCACACTCATCGGTGTTGCCTGCCGCTGAGGTTGAAAAGGGAGGGGTCAATCTGATATGATAAAAGTCGGTAGGTCGTATGGTGATGTGGGATAAATTGGAGAATATTGAGAGGCGCTATGAGGAGTTGAACTACCTTATAGCACAGCCTGAAGTTATTGCTGACTATAGGCGGTGGCAAGGCCTTGTTCAGGAACAAACGGCCATTCAGCAGGTAGCATTGAAATTTAAGGAATACAAGAAGACCTTGAGGGAGCTAGAACAAACCCAATCTATGCTAGATGATGGCCTAGAGCCAGAGATGGTTGCCTTGGTGAAGCAGGAGATCGAGGGTCTTGTGAAACGCCACCGAAATCTCGGAGAGGAGCTAAGAGCTGCCCTTTTGCCAACTGACCATAATGATGACAGGAATGTGATTGTGGAAGTCCGAGCTGGTACCGGGGGGGAGGAAGCAGCCCTGTTTGCTGCTGACCTCTTTCGCATGTATAGTCGTTATGCTCAAACCAAAGGATGGAAAGTGGAGGTTATTGATAGCGGCCAAAGTGGTCAAGGAGGTTTAAGAGAGATTATCTTTGAGGTGAAAGGTAAGGGTGCTTTCAGCCGGTTGAAACATGAGCGCGGAGTACACCGGGTGCAACGGGTACCCATCACTGAAGCTAGTGGTCGAATTCATACCTCTACCGCTACTGTAGCTGTTCTCCCCGAAGCAGAGGAAGTGGAGGTCAATATCAATCCTGATGAGTTAAAAATAGACTTCTTTCATAGCGGTGGTCCCGGAGGTCAGAATGTAAACAAAGTGGCCACCGCAGTGCGTATTACCCACCTCCCCACGGGGATAGTAGCTATTTGTCAAGATGAGCGATCGCAGCTTCAAAACAGAACGAAGGCAATGGCAGTGCTCCGTGCCCGCCTGCTAGATAGAGAGCAGCGCCGGCAAGAGGAGGAGCGGATCTCAGAGCGTCGTTCCCAAGTAGGCAGTGGTGAGCGGGCAGAGAAGATCCGCACCTATAATTTTCCACAAAATCGCCTTACCGATCACCGCATCAACTTAACCATCTACCGCCTTTCTTATATTCTTGAGGGTGAACTTGATGAGCTTATTGACGCCTTAGCTACCAACCAACTGGAACAACAATCAATTGCCCAGGGCTTTTAGCCCTGCCACGAGGCAGATCCGAAGGTCAAAAATCTGGGGTGGAGTACCCCCGAACCAAGGGAGGGAATCACCTAATCTCTCCCATCAAGGGGGGCGAATTTGGATGAAGATTTTGGCAAGATACTATAAATAGCCTCGAGGTGAGAAGGGGGTAAGTTTTGCCAAGGAATTTTTGTTCTGAAAAGATACGCAATGTGGTGCTGATTTCCCACTCCGGCGCGGGCAAGACCTCACTCGGTGAGGCGATGCTCTTCGCCTCAGGAGCTATCTCTCGCCAAGGTGCGGTTGATGAAGGTACCACTACCTCTGATTATGACCCCGACGAAGTGAAACGTCGGATGAGCATCAACCTTTCTCTCCTCCCCTGTTATTGGCAAGAGACCAAAATCAACCTTGTTGATACCCCTGGCTATGCCGACTTTGTCGGCGAAATTAAGGCAGGGATGAGAGTAGCTGAAGGAGCGATTATAGTAATCTGCGCCGTCTCTGGGGTGGAGGTAGGTACCGAGCTGGTATGGAAATATGCTGATGACTCGAGGCTTCCTCGCCTCATCTTCATCAACAAAATGGATAGGGATAATGCCAGCTTCTATAGTAGTTTGGAGCAACTACAGCACCAGTTTGGGAAGAAATGTCTTCCTATCCAACTGCCTATAGGCCAAGCTTCGGACTTTCAGGGCATAGTGGACTTAATTGCTATGAAAGCTTATGGGAAAGAGCAGCAGGGAGAAATACCGAACTTCGTGCAAGGCGAAGCCCAATCCTTTCGAGAAAAACTAGTGGAAGGCGTAGCTGAAATCAATGATGAGCTTATGGTCAAATACCTAGAGGGAGAAGAAATAACTCCAGACGAAATTCGCCGTGCCCTCGAGGAGGGGAGCAAAAGTGGGCGGATAGTACCCATTTTAACTGGGGCTGCACTGCAAAATGTGGGCCCAAGGGAGCTTTTAGATGCCCTTTGCTACTACCTGCCCTCGCCTAAAGAAGTGGGAAAGATGACAGCAATTAACCCACATCTTTTGCAGACAGAAGTTATTGACCCAGACGGGGATTCTCCACTTACTGCCCTGGTGTTTAAGACCACTGCTGATCCTTATATAGGCAAACTCTCTTGCCTAAGGGTTTATTCCGGTTCTATTTCTAGCAACTCCCCGATATGGAATGCTACTAAGGGGCTCTCTGAGCGAATAGGGCAGCTTTTTGTGCTCCGAGGCAAAACACAAGAGGTGGTATCCCAGCTAATCGCTGGTGATATCGGGGCTACAACTAAGTTAACAGTGACAACTACCGGAGATACTCTCACTACTCGAGAGCATCCCTTGACCCTCACCCCTATCGAATTCCCCACACCGATTTTCAGTGTGGCTCTATATCCTAAAACAAAGGCAGATGTGGATAAGCTAGGGACTGTCCTGCCCAAGCTTATGGAGGAGGATCCTACCTTTCAGATGCGCAAAGAGCCTGATACTGGCGAAACTATTCTTTCCGGCATGGGTGATTCACAAATAGAAGTGGTGGTGGAGAGAATGCAACGTAAATTTGGGGTAGAGGTGAGGGTGGACCCCCCCAAAGTACCGTATAAAGAAACTATCACTATTCCAGTTAAGGCAGAATATAAGCACAAAAAACAAACCGGAGGGCATGGCCAATACGGGCATGTGTTTTTAGCGCTTGAACCATTGCCCCGGAGCAGTGGCTTGGAGTTTGCCGATAAGATAGCAGGAGGAGCGGTGTCTAAGAAGTATGTCACTGCAGTGGAGAAAGGGGTGATGGAGGCGCTACAAGAAGGAGTGTTGGCCGGATACCCGGCAGTCGATTTGAGAGTAACCCTTTATGATGGCAGCGAGCATCCGGTGGATTCTTCTGACATCTCCTTTAAGATTGCTGGGGCGCAAGCGAGCAAAAAAGGCTTCTCTGCCGGGCAGCCTATTCTGATTGAGCCTATAATGCATCTCGTAGTTACCATCCCCGAGGCCCTTACTGGCGATATCATCGCCGATCTTAACACCAAACGAGCTCGGGTACTAGGGGTGAACCCTCAAGATGGAAAGCAGACAATTGAAGCTCAGGCACCCTTAGCCGAAATTTTACGCTATACTATCGACTTAAGATCACTAACCCAGGGGCGTGGCAGCTATACCATGGAATTTAGCTACTACGAAGAAGTTCCTTCTCATCTCACCCAGAGCATTATACAGCAAAGAGCTGCTCAGAAGACATAATACAGCTTTATATTTTAGGGTTTAGCCGGCGAGAAGTTCCTTAACCTTATCAGTAAAGGCGGGGAGAGCTTGCTTCCAGTCCCCTACCATCCCTAGGCGAGCCTCCTTGAATATGTTAGCCTCCGGATCCTTGTTTATAGCGATGATATTCTTCGCCCCTGAACAGCCCGCCATATGCTGGCTAGAACCAGACAGAGCTACAGCAATATAGAGTTCCGGGGTGACAATCTTGCCAGTGAGCCCAACTTGTAAGCCAGAGGGCACCCAACCATTATCGCAAGGAGGACGAGTTGCCCCTATGGCTCCTTTCAAGCATTTGGCTAGCTCCTCTAGGTCTTGGAAACCTTCAGGGCCGCCAATACCGCGACCACCGCATACCACTACCTCGGCATCCTCTAGTTTGACTCCGGCTACCTCTTCTTTAACTTTATCGACTACCTTAGTCCGCATTATGCTAGCGTCGATCCCGGCCTCGATAGCCACCACCTCGCCTTGTCTCGAACTATCAGGCTCTAGTGCTGACATAGCCTTAGGTCGGACCGTAGCTATTTGAGGTTGCCCCGAAGTTTGGAAAATCGCCCTGGCATTCCCCCCATAAACAGGGCGCGTTTGAAGGAGCAACTTAGTTTGGGGCTCAATGCTCAGCTCTATGCAGTCCATAGCGAGGCCGGTCTTCAGCCTAAAGGCAAGCCTGGGGGCGAGGTCACGACCCATAGAAGTTTGCCCTAAGATCAATATCTTAGGCATTACTTGGTTGATCACCTTTTCCATCGCCGCCAGATAAGAATCACTCTGATAGTCTTTAAGTAGTGGATCATCGACAACATAGGCCTTATCTGCCCCATGAGCAATAGTCTCTTGGGCGAGTCCTTTAATCTCGCTGCCGATTAGAACTGCAGCCAATTCCTCACCTAACTCTGAAGCTAGCTTCCTTCCCCCGCCCAACAACTCAAGGCTAATCGCAGCTAATTTTCCCTCAACAGCCTCACCACAGACCAATACGCCTTTATATTCTGCCATCAATTTACCTCCTTTTGAATGGCATCATCTCTATATTACCTTAAACTCTCTGAGTTTGAGGGCTAGATTGACCGCTGCTTCGGCGGGTGTGTCACCTTCAATGATCTCACATTTTGCCTCGCGAACCGGCTGGAATAGTCTGAGGAGCTTGGTATTCCTCCCTTGACCACCTATTTGGGAGGGGTCAACGCCGATATCTTGGGGTTTCCAAACAGTGGGCTGCTTTTTAGCCGCTGCCATAATACCTTTCAGGGTAGCGTACCGTGGTGTGCCAAGCTCATTACTCACCGTTATCAAGCAAGGCAGCGGTGCTTCCACTACTTCATAGCCATCAGCTACTACTCGTTCTACCCTCACCTTGCCATCGAGCAACTCGACATTCTTGGCCACAGTTACACTGGGTATCCCCAGGAATTCAGCAATCCCAGAGCCAACTTGCCCCGCATCCCAATCCGCTGCCTGGCGGCCACAAAAGACGAGATCGAAGGTGGCTATTTTCTTAATCGCCATAGCCAAGGCGTAGGCAGTGGACCAACTATCACCTTCTTCAAAGGCTTCATCCTCCAGCAAAATAAGCTCATCAGCTCCCATGGATAAAGGCTTCTTTATTACATCCCGGAGCAATTTGTTACCCAAACTGAGGCTAACAATCTTGCCACCATGCTTATCTTTGATGCGCAGAGCTGCCTCTGCTGCTTGCTCATCAAAGGGGCTAACCACTGGCGGTGTGTTCGCTGGAGGAATGACCTTGTTACCGGCAGGATCAATTTTAAAGCTAGCCGGTGGTGCTTCAGGATCAGGCACCTGCTTAACACAGACTATCATGTTTACTGGCATTACTGACCTCCTCCTTCATTAATTTGCCCTCGAGAGCNNTCCGATAGTACCTGGCCTATTTGAATTTATTATAAAGCTTGCTTATTGTCAAGACCCAGTGAAGAATACCACCAGAATGCTCAAGTTGCAAATTTTTATTATCGGTAACCACTGTAGACTCAGCTTAAAGCATCCTGATTGCCTTCAGGGGGCAAGCCACAGCGCACTTGGCGCAGCCATGACACCATTTGGCCGGGTTGATTTCAGGTGCTTCGTAGGGAAATTCTTGCACCAGATTTGCGTACTCACATTCAAGCGCGGCAAGGCATATTCCATGATCACATTTCTCAGGGTGGCACTTCTGGTAGTCCACCGCAGCTACCTTTTTGGGCATCAGCCTTCCTTCTCCACCTGCTTTCTCAAGCTCTTCTTCCAGCTTCTGGAGAATCGCTGGCGGAACCGAGTGAGGAGGTATACGGCGCTTGAGTTCCGCTATCTTTTCCTCAAGCTCTCTGACACTTTGAGTGCTCATTTACCGAACCTCAACTACGGGCCATCGAACCAACCATAGGCGTATCTTCTCAGATACTCCTCCTCAGGGTATGCCCTGGCTACATCCTCCTCTCCTCGGGATTTTCTCCACCCCTGTCGGGATGATGGCGAAAGGCCATCTTCCTATAAACCTGCTTTATCTCCTTGAGGGTGGCAGCCTCCCCCAACCCAAAAAGCCTTCGAGCCTCATCTATCTCTTCGAACTTGGCCATGTTCGTATCCCTAGCCGTTTGTCTATAGGCCAAGGGCAGGCTAGAGCAATGCCTCGAGCTTGGGCCGGATCATGCTCTCGGGAACGGCACCAAGGCTCTCGTCGACCTGCTGACCATCCTTGAAAAAGAGCAGCAGGGGTATGCTCATAACCTGGTATTTCATAGCCGTCTCAGGGTTCCCATCCATACTCAGCTTGCAGCACTTGAGTTTGCCCTTGAATTCCTCTGAGAACTTCCCAACCAAGGGGCTAAGCCTTAGGCACGGACCACACCAGGGCGCC
>DEIJ01000170.1:0-15601 GCA_002352365.1 Dehalococcoidia bacterium UBA2777
GAAGCTTACATCTTCCTCAGTGATTGTGCCGTCAAAATCGCACTGAATTAACGTTTTCCTTGACTTGTTGGAATGCATTATTACCCCTAACCCCGAATATCGGGCCTACCCGGCGCAGCTTTTCCTCGCTCTCTACGTGGTCCACATACAGGATTCCCCTCAGATGGCCAATCTCGTGCTCCAGGGCTTCAGCCAACAGGCCGGTGGCTTTAATCCTCATCGGCTTGCCCGCTCAGTCTAGCCCTTTCACTGTGACCGAAGCGGAGCGCTTTATCTCGCCGACATAGCCAGGGACGCTGAGGCAGCCCTCCACAACTTGCTGCTCGCCAGAGCGCTTCACTATCTCGGGATTGATAATAGCAAAAGGCTCCTCGCCAGGCATCTGGAGCACGACAACGCGTAGAGGTACTCCCACCTGGGGAGCTGCTAATCCTACTCCGTTCGCCTGCTGCATGATCTCCACCATGTCATCGATAAGCCGCTGAATTGAGCTACCGACAGTTGGCACTCTTTTGGCTTTTTTGTCTCAGTACAGGATCGGGAAGACAGTATATCGGTAAAATTGCCATAATTGGCTATCCTCTTCACAATAGACCCGAGCCAAATTCCTCGGGCAACTGGCCTTGGTAACGTGCAATAAAAGCGCATTTCGGGCATCCTGTTCATACTTGAGAGCGCTCGGCGCTGTCTCAAAGCTATTGCAGGCTCTCAGCCTATTGTCTAAGCAGTTTCATAACCTGCCTTTGCCAATATGTGCCTAACAGATAAGGATGCCGGTGAATCATCTGGCAATTCCAGCAACGATCTCCCTTGTAAGTTATACTCTTCCACCTCAGCATCAGGCTCTATCTTTCCCAAGTAAATCCCATCGGCAGATCGGATATATTTTTCCGCATCTTCGGTGAACCTATAGTTTGCCACCAGGTAAAAGTTTTGGTATTTGATGCATATTTCTGTAACAAGCCTCCGTGTTCTTTGTATATTCCTCATGGATTTCAGAGAGGGGTCTAATATAATAAACAGGTCGTCTATTTCCGAAGTCACCTTCCTGTTAAGGTGCTCCAGCCCAGCCGGCGCATCTATTACAACGTGGGCATAGTTCTGAGCAAGCCTGGGAATAATCCCCCTGAGTAGATTATTGGGGGCACAGTAACAGCCCTCAGTCCACTTTACTCCTAGAGAGACTAGGTCGAAGTACTTTGACTCGTACAGGCATTCGCTAGTGAAAAGATACTCTATTTTTTCAGGCAGGGGCATGGAGACCAACTCTTTATAGCCTTGCTTTTTCTGAATATCAAAGAGAACATCCAGGACAGTCCTCACCTCTTCCTTTTCCAGATCGATTCCCAGCATGTCAGCCAGGCTCTGGTCAGGGTCAATATCAATGAGCAGCAGCGGTGGAGATAGATACTTAGTAGCTAAAGCCGCGAAGGTAGTCTTCCCAGCTCCGCCTCTTCCTGTAGAAACGACTATCCTGCTCAAGCTAGCCTCCTAGTTTTGACTAAAGCGGTTGCCAAGTTCTCGGAGAAAGTTTTCCACCTCTGGAGAGAGGCGAGTTGGCTCCCTTTTTTCGACTTTAGCCTCATATTGAGCCTCTATTTGAGGCATAATACTCTTTAATTGCGGGTTCTGTTCAATTGCTGCATTGATTTTCTCCAGTTGTTGCTTCGCTTTCTCAACATCCGCTTTGTCCTTGGGAAGATCATACAGTGCCCCAAGCACCTCCAGAAGACGCACCTTTCCGATATAGTCCTCCTCAAGCTGGACATACTGTGGCAGGTGCACTATAAACCATAGAGTTTCGATATTCAGTTGAGATGCCTGTTGAGTGATTAGAAAGTTAATGGTAGTCGGACCCTCGTAATCGCTAGGCTGGATTCCAGCTTCCTCTAGGTCTTGTTCAGCCTTTTCTCCAATCGCTCCCCCGCTTACTAGAAGCTTCCTGGTATGGGGGACCATATCATACATACTGCCCAAAAGGCAGAACCTTTTGGTCCCAAATCTCTTCAGGAGTTGTACTACTGAATCGACATACACCTCGCCTAAGGCATGTGGTTCTAAAAGCCTGAGAAAGAGGAAGTCCTGGCCTTTTTCCTGTTTGGCGTAGGTAATAGTAATATTAGGGATCGAAACCTCACGGCGGCCCTCTCTAAAGTAAATAGTAGGGCGGTAGCGAGTGAAGTCAAAAAAGTTCCCCGGCCGGGCTAATTTCCCTAATTGCTTAGCTCCAAAATAACTCTCCAATTGGGAAAGGATCATAGTGCCCACGCTGCCCACATCTATCCAGGGCCGGAGCATAGCCAAAGCATGGGGTTCCCTAAGCTCAGGGAGAGGATATGAAAGCTCAAAGGCACCGATTCTCATATTACCCCCTTCCCATACCTCTTCCTCTGCCCCTTCCATCTCTTGGCCCTCTACCCATACCCCTGCCTGGCCCGGGACCGGCCTGAGGAAATTCAGGTTTCCCATACCCAGAACCGGCAACAGTTTCGCCGCTGATTTGAGGAACGGTGAAGACTCTTTCTGTTTTTTCGCTGTCACAATTGGGGCATTTAACTCCTTTATCCAGCTCTGAGAAATGGCGAAAGGCCTCAAATGCCTTTCCACATTCTTTGCATTCGTAATCATAGGTAGGCATAATTTCCCCTTTCATTTATAGTTGTGAGCGTAAATATATTCGCACTTTTCAAAATCATTCCCCACCTTCAAGTCATTCAAAGAAACACTTTGCACTTGAAATCCCAATTTTTGAAGATATTCCACAAGGTCTCCAATGGATTGCCCTAATCGCTTTAAGAAATCGTGATGGATCTCGCAAAATATCCTGACTTTATTTTTCCGCAGAGTCTCTTTGGCTCCCTCAAGGGCTAACAGCTCACTGCCTTCACAATCCATGTTGATCAAATCTATTCTTTCGATTTCCTTCTCGCTTAGAAATCCGTCCAAAGTTGCAGTGGAGACTTCAAACTTTTCAGTTCCTTCTTCGAAAACGATCCCGCTGGAAAATCCTTTCTTATAAAACTCAACTCCCCCCACCTGATCGGTGACTGCCAGTTCGTAAGCCTTAACATTCTCTAATCCATTAGAAGATATATTTTTCTTGAGGGTGTTAAAATACTCAGGAACCGGCTCGAAAGAATAAAGCTCACCTCTTTTTCCAATTTTCTTTGCTATAGCTACACTACTAATCCCTATGTTCGCTCCAACATCTATTGCCGCCATCCCTTCTTCTATAACTGAGTTCAAAAAGTTTACCTCTCCCCTTTCGTGAGGATTATCCTTTAGGAAGGTCCTGAACTCTGGAGAGTCATAAACAAAAAACTTCATTTCCATATATTATCCTCAGTAGAGAGAAGGATTTATCTCATAATGGGCAGAGCCTGAGCGAAGAGAGGCTTGAATGGGAGCGCTTATTATGCCGCATCTGGTAAATTCGTCGATTACTTGGTGAATATCCAATATCATATTAAGCTCTCCACTAACCTCTCGCATAATTTCAGGGGTTACCTTGCGGTCAGGGGTTAGCATTTTAAGCATGTTTAAAAACTCAATGATTTCCTTTATCCCCTTTTCACCAACCTCTTCCAAGCATTGCTCTTCGGCGTATTTAATATTCCACTCTCCAGTCTCATCGGCTCTTTCTATCAGATGCCAAACTACTCTGGGCATTTGATATCTCTCTTGATCCTCAAGGCTCAAGATTTTATCTTTCCAGGCTGAACCACCCCTGGAAGAGCTTCGCATAGAAATTAGCAACCTCTCTCGATGCAAAAGCATAAGTAATTCGTCTTTTAATTCAGAAGGGAGATCGATTTCCTGATAAGAAATAACCCGTCTGTCATGGGCAATAGAAAGAATTTTGGCTAAATCAAAAGCTTCCCCCTCGGAAAATCGCCTACTCAAAGCCTTTGCTAATCTCTCTATATTTATCACCAAAATTCTCCACCTCTATTCTCTAAAGCCGTGCTTCTAAGAGCAGATTTTTCAATCGGTCCAGGGGAATTTTATAGGCTTGAATTGGAAGTTCCATCCAGTCGGAAAAATCAAGGACCTCTTCCGCATGCTCTTCACAATACTTGTCATAGAAGTCTATACTATCCAATAGCCCGGCTCCCTCAGTATATTTGTGCTTGGGGAAATTCTCAATGGCAAAACCTTTGTCCCGATCTTGAAATACATGCTGTCGATACAATAACCATCCCGGGGTAAACCAGTAAACATTCTCCCCCTTACCTCCGCTTAATTTCTCCCTTGTCTCGGTACTGGCTAGCATATCAACACAGTGTGTAGCCTTGATTCTCGAACCCCCGGGGCCCTGCCCCTGAACTATTTCCTCTAGCTCCTCTAACATTTGCAGTTTCACTGAATGGGGCGGTATTCTTTGTTTTATCTCAGCTATTCTTCTTTCAAGCTCCTCGATTCTATCGATGCTCACTTTTGTCTCCTTTTTAAGGTTCTATCCTTCCCATCTGCCATGGGAAATCTTGTAGAGCAGGTAATCCAAGGAGTTGCCAAAAAGGTTGCCAATCCTATTCACACGAAGCACAACATTTATCGCCTCTGCCTTTTCGCTGCCATATGTCTCCACTAATCTTTGGATAGATTCAAGCTCAGGATCGGCATTGGAATCAACCCAATGCTGGGCATAGATTAAAGCTGTAGCTTCTTCCTCAGGACAGTTCCTCACATTGCCGGATAAAAGACTCGCCATCTCTTCCCTATCAACCCCGCTTCTTAAAGCTTCCCTGGCATGAAGATAAGAGCAGTAGCGGCAGCCGTATACTCCGGTAACAGCAAGCATCAGCCTTTCTCTGAAGTCAGGTGAGATTAACTTCATCTTCCCGAACTTCCTGATATTCGAGAAGAGAAACCTCAAGTCAGCCAAAAACTCGCTAAAGCCTTGATATGTCCTCTTTTTAAATTGTCTATCCATTTGCGTTTTTTGTAAATAGAGAGGGATTGAGCTCATAGATAGGCGATCCCTCTCTGATGACCTCGACAAGTGAACTCACCCTGGGACTCATCACACCACTTCCTTTAAGTTCAGCAATCAAGCTTCTGGCATATTTTCTTAATTTGAATTGCGCTTATCTTATAGTCTTTGCTCCCCTCCCCCAATTTCTGCACCAGTTTTGGCATCTTCTCCCACTCTGGCTCTCCCATGATCTTAAAGATTTGAACTACAGCATTTTCTGGATTCCATTGACCGGCTTAGATAGCTTCTTTCACCAAACACTTAACCACATTGGGCATCTTATACATTTCTCCCGGCTTAGCTAATAATACTGCATCTCCCCATTCTAAAGTGCCTATAGCCGACCTCATTGGGAGTAGCAACCTCCATCCGAAACCCGTAAGCAAAACATCTTCAGAATCATCTTTAGCTATTTCTTCTATTTCATCATAGGAAATCCTTCCTGCTTTGCAGGCCTTAATTAAAACTTGAGCCAAAAGGCTATTGAGTTTAGGATAGCTTAAGAAGTTACTTAAGGCCCTTTCCAGCTTATTGGCTTCAATCTCCCTTCCCAAAAACATTTCCTTCTGTAAATCTCCCGTCATCCTCTGATGTTGAAAGTTTATACAGATTTTCCTCAAGCCAGCCTGTTTCCTCCACTTCTCTTACATCGAATTCTGGTACATATGGCTTAATATCCAAAAGGGGAGTTCCATCTACAATGTCTATATCTTGAACATGGAGTATTTTATCTTCAACCTTGACAAGATGTACTATCGAAATGCCGATTGGATTCGGTCTACTTGGACCCCGCATTGCAAAGACTCCATGCGCTTCCTTATCCATATAAGGCTTCACTTTCAATGGCGATTTCTTAGATAAATGAAAATGGTATATCAAAATGATGTGAGAGAAGCCTTCGATATCTTTCAAACCTTCGGCATATTCTGGAAACACCTCAACCGTTCCGTTGATACCCTTGGCACCTGCCGGTTGTATAGGTGTTCCTTTGGGCTCTTTGAAGGGAGAATGAATGATTCCGATTGGCTTGTACTTTATCAGCGAAAGCAACTTGTGAGGCATACTCCTGCTTTGCATTTCACTTCCTTGCTTTCAGTTTTTCGATTCTGGCTAAAATGTCACCCACTCTCTGGGATAATCCTTGGGCCTCCTCTCTTAAGGCTTCTGGGGAAGAGGTAAGTCCTAGCCTGGGAGAGAAAGCGGGTTGCAATCCAAAGCTCGGAACTTTCATCCCCATAATCTCGCTTATCCTGTAGCCCGCCCAAGGATTCTGCCTGCAACCAAAGGGGGAAGTTCTTCCTTCAGTCACTGCTCTGGCGAATTGACCACAACTCCCAAATCCACAGAAACCACAATTCAACTTAGGTAGAGTTTCATAGATCTCCCTTATTTTCTCCTTATTTATGGTTGCCATATTCTCCCTTACCCTCTTCGCTGTAGTTCATTCAATAATTGAGATAACCTTTCGCTAACTTTCTCTGCCTCTCCTGCCGCTTGCAATACACTATTATAAATTGGATCATCTCCTATGTTCTCGGCCTTCTCCGTCCACTTCCTGAATTTGTCGCTATCTTGTTTGTTATGCTCAACCCATGATGACAGAATCACTTTAAGTCTTCCTCTCTCATCGGTTGGGAACCTCTTGAGAATATCCTCAACTTTTGAACGAATCTGTTGTTCAGGGACCGCGCCGAGGATTTCGTCAACATTCTCGCCATTAGCGAAATACTTCTGCATGGGTATGCTCATAATCTGATACTTCACTGCCGTCTGGGAATTCTGATCCACATCAATCATGCAGAATTTAAATCTGCCTTCATATTCCTCGGAGAGTTTTTCGTATATAGGTATAACCCTCTGGCATGGACCACACCAGGGCGCCCAAAAGTCGACCTCTGTGGGAAGGTCTGAACTTAGAACCTCCTCCTCAAAATTCCGATCCGTGATGTGTATTACCTTACTCATACTGCCTCCTTAGTTTATTGTTATTGAGCCAAGTCCCATTTTGCTACTCACAAACTAGGCCTATTTAATTACAGCGATGATATCGCTTCTGGAAAGTATCAAATATTTTTTGTCCTCAAATTCGACCTCGTCACCGGTGAATTTAGCGAAGACTATTTTATCCCCGACCTTTATCTTCTCGGCGAGTTCTTCATCCGTCCCTACCTGTTCTTGGTTTTTCCTTCGCAGTATCAGGGATAATTATCCCTCCTTTACTTCTGCTCTCTTCAATCTCTTCTGGCTCAACCAAGACGCGATCCTCAAAAGGCTTCATCTGCATCTTGAATCCCTCCTTTCCTACTTTTCGATTCCCAGTAACTTATCAATCTTTGCATTATCAAAGCCAACTATCGGATGGCTTCCAATCAGGACAACCGGCACACCCATTATATGCCTGCGCTGCAATTCCCTGGCCCCATCTCGGTCCCTCTCCACATTCACCTCTCGAAACCTGAAGCCTTTCTCCTTCAGGTACTGCTTAACCCTGTTGCACCAAGGGCAGTGGAGCCAGTGAAAACTATTATCCGGGGTTGACTGGAACTCATGTATCATCTCCCTTTAACAGCCTCTTCTTTGCTGACTAAGGCCTCAGCACGATATGCTTTCTATCCTGTCCCTTGTTTTTCGCTTCCACTATTCTGCTCATGTTGTTGTGGATGGCTTCCACTGCATTGCTGAGCGTATCCGTTCTCACCACTACACAGACAAATTTCTTCAGCAACCTCGGAAGGTTAGGGCCAAACTTTTTACCCACAAGGGCATCTACACCCTGTAAAACGGAGGATGTAGCCTTGGCCTTCTCTGGATCTCCGTGTCCTATTGATTCATCACCTTTGAACTTGACATTTTCCCTTTGTTCGATAAGCTCTCCCTTATTATCGGAAAACCTGTAAACATAGAAATATTTGGCCATGCCCACATGGTCATCGTTCAAGTTCTTCCCGTCATCCGTGCCAAAAGCTATTAGTAATTCCTTTTCTTCTATATCTTCATCTGGAGAAGTCTTTCCTAAAAGGGCATTGACTTCTTTTCGGACAGTTTTGTAGACTTCCTCCTCCAAATCTTCTGAAGGTAGCTGCTTTGCCTTCCTTACGCCAAGTTCTGAGGTAAGCTCGATATAACGATCCACCGGCATTCCTTCCCTCTTAATCAACTTTGCCCCACATCGCACACCGCAGGCATCAATCAAAATTCGCTTCTCGGATTTTTTGATTTCATTAAGCTTCCATGGTACTATTACAGCGGGAAGGCATCCGATCTTCACCTCATCCACGTTTTCCTCCCATAACCTGATACAAGCTTTTGATGCCGCAACACCCGTTGCACATCCACCGTAGCAGGTAAAAATTAAGAGTTTGTAAGGCATTTACTTGCTCTTGCCTCTGTTGTAACTTATCCCTTCACAGCTTGGCACTTAGCTAAAGTGGTTTTGACCCACCTGAGAAGGCACTGCCTCAAGGCTCCTTCGACAAAAGCTTTTCCAATTTATCACTCACCCCTTTCACACTCTGAGCAACTTGAGGTACAGCCTCGTAGACATTGAGACCCTGTGCATCGGCCTGGGCAATGCCCTCATCATAGTCAATAAAGCCTAAGATAGGTAATTCAGGCAGATTGTCCCTAATAAACTGGCGGTCCGCTTCGCTTTTAGTTTTGAAGCCCACTCCATAACAGCGAGTAATGCCCAGCCCCTGGCTTAATCGCTTGACTGCTCGAGCTGTCTGCAAACTGCGCTGCCCTGGCTCCACTACAATCACGAAGGCATCCACGCCTTGAGCTGTACCCCTCCCCAAGTGCTCCACCCCGGCATCCATGTCTAATATCACCACTTCATCACGGCGCAAGATGAGGTGCATCAGCAACGCCTTTAGCATAGCACTCTCAGGGCAAACACATCCAGCAAGAGGCCCTTTGATTGTCCCCATCACCAGAAGCTTGATCCCACTGCGCTCAGTCGAAAAACGGTCTGGTATATCATCAACTCTGGGATTAAGTTTGAAAGTTCCGCCAATGGTGCCTGGCTTGGCCCCGGTGCGCTCGTATATCAGGTCCTGCAGCTCGATAATGGGCGTGATCTGCTCGGCTACCTCCAGAGGTATGCCGAGTGCCAAGGCCAGATTGGCATCAGGATTAGCATCTATCGCTATGACCTTATAGCCTGCTTCAGCATAAACCATTGCCAAAAGGCTGGCTAGCGTAGTCTTGCCCACGCCACCTTTCCCTGAAATGGCTATTTTCATCGCTTACTCCCATATCCCCAAGAACTGCCCAATACCTCCACTATCAACGCTAGTGGTGGTCCTTGGTAAATTCCTTCCCTATGCAGCAAAGTAAAATTCAAGGCCATCCCTATAACTTCTCCTTACCTTCCCTTCCTTCTCTAATATCTTAAGATGAGCTAAGGTTTCCATCAGTGCCATTCGATGGTTTAAATGATCTAACTCACTCCAAGAGACCCCCCCTTTTTGTGGTATCCAAGGGATCTCTGATGCAACCTCATAAGCTGTCTTCTTTTATTTCCCCCGATGTGCCCATCCTTTCTATATTTTTCAAGTCTGTTGACTCAGCTCTTTGCATCAGCTCATCCAAGACTTCATTATCTTTATCTAAGGCGTACACTCTTCCTTGCTCACCAACTATTTTGGCAGCCGGGATAGTATATGTGCCAGAGCCACAGCCGAAATCTAGTACAGTCTGACCTCTCCTAATCCCTATTCCTTCTAATACCTCAATGGCTCGTGATTCTAGCTCCATTTCTTTGTCTCTCGAAGGCGGACATCCAGACAACCAGAATCAAATTGACTACGGCATAATCTTATCAAGATCGCCTTCTATTGCTTCCTTACTCGGAAAAGCACCAACCTTCACAGCTTGAATTATGCCCTCTTTATCAATGAAAAAGGTAGTAGGAATGTATTGAATTTTATACCTCTGAGCTACATCTTGCTTGGTATCAAGTAGCACTGGAAGGGAAAGGTTATGACCCTGTAAAAACTCTTTTACTTGGGAAGAGGTACCACCTATGTTAATAGCTAATAGTACCAACCCCTCGGCTGACTGTTCTTCGTACACCCTTTGTATAAAGGGCATTTCAGAGACGCAGGGGCGGCACCAAGTTGCCCAAAAGTTGAGTATTACTGGTTTACCTCGGAGGTCACCGAGGGAAACAGGTTCCCCCTCAAGATTGTGAAGCTGGAAGTTCAGTGCCAGGTTGCCTACTCTTGTGCCTTGAGCAGGAGTAGGGTAACTGGGTGGAGTTGGAGCAGACTTTGGGGAGCAGCCAGCCATTGTCAACCCCAAGACCAGAATTGAGGCAAATGCTATTACCAGCATGACTTTTAGTAGTTTATCCATGATTAGCCTCGTCCAAATTACATTTAGAACCAGACCAGCTTATTGGTCAGGATAAGTATGCCAACAGCCATAAGTAGTGCTCCACTAAAGATATACATTGCAGTGGAATAGCGATGGATGCGTTTTAGCAATGGGGCAATAGAATCAAAGGCAGCTCCCATTACCAAGAATGGAATTCCCAATCCCAGAGAATAAATAGCTAGCAGGTAAGCGCCGTGCCATGCTGTTTCAGAACTCCAGGCAAAAGCCAGAATACCTCCCAGTATAGGGCCGACACATGGCGTCCATGCTAGGGAAAATATGGCTCCTATCGATAGGGAGCGTAGGTAGCTAATGGTAGTACCCCGGGACAGAGACAAACGTTTTTCGTAATTTAACCACGGAATTTTTAGGCTAGCCAACATAAACAAGCCGAAGAATATCAGCAAACCACCAGCTATTTGACGAACTATTGCTAAGTGAGAACTGAGGACAAATCCAGCCAATCCAGCCCCGACCCCCATGATAACAAAAACCATGGTAAAGCCTACTACGAAACTAAGGGAATGAAAGAATACAGAGACACGCCTTTTATAAGCTTCGCTCACAAATATATCAGGACCAGCCAAGCTGGCAAGATATATCGGCACTAAAGGCAACGCGCAGGGTGACAGGAAAGATAATAGCCCGGCACCGAAAGCAACTACAAGCGATATACTTTCCACAACCTCCTACCTTTGATAACATTCCTAATGTTAATTAATTTAGCCGAGATAACATAGAGTCCCACAGTATTTTAGCCTCTCTCCTGAAGATATCTGAAGGCAGACATAGCAGCGGTGGCACCATCGCCAACTGCCGTAGCTACCTGGCGTGCGGAGTTCCTGCGGATGTCGCCAGCAGCAAAGATGCCGGGAGCCGAGGTAGCCATTGTCTCATCAGTGATGATGTATCCGGTGTTGTCTAGCTCCACGATGCTGGAGAAGCACTGGCTATTGGGTGTAAGCCCTACAGCAACAAAGACGCCCCCTACATCTAAGGTGGAAAGTTCGCCTGTCTTCACATTACGCAGCCCGAGGTGGTTGACCACCTCCTTGCCCGTAATTTCCTCAACCACTGTATTCCAGATGAAATCCAGCTTCGGCTGGGCGAAGAATTGCTGCTGGAGGGCCTGCCCCGCCCGCAACTGGTCTCGCCGGTGTATTATATACACCTTGCTGGCATGCTGGCTCAGCTCAAGGGCATCGGTGATGGCGGTGTCACCTCCCCCAACCACCGCCACCACCCTGCCACGAAAGAGGAAGCCATCACAGGTAGCGCAATAGGAAACACCGCGGCCCAAGAGCCTCTCCTCACCCTCAACCCCCAGTTTACGATACTCCGAGCCAGCAGCAATGATTAGAGCATCGGCTTCAAAACTGCCGTCAGTAGTAAGCACCGTGTGGGGATGCCCTGGAGTCAGGCCGATAACATCTGTAGTGGTAGTCTCCAGCCCGTATTTAGCCGCCTGCTGGTGCATGAGTGAGCCCAGTTCGGGGCCGGAGATTCCTTCCACAAAACCGGGGTAGTTCTCCACCCGCGTGGCATTGACTATCTGGCCCCCGAATATGCCACGCTCAATCAAGAGACTCTTGAGGCCAGCTCGCGATGTGTAGAGTCCTGCAGTAAGCCCAGCAGGGCCACCTCCGACGATGATCACTTGATAATCAGCCATGCTTCCTCCCAATGTCGAGCTGTTCCTTGGTTGACTCCAAGAAGCCCTATGCCACTTTGGGAGTCTTCGCCCGGGTGCAACCTTTGCCACTTAGCGAGCAACTCCTCCCGACTTTCCACTTGGTCCGGGTCAGGAACACAGGCATCTACCGGGCATACCTCTGCACACTGGGGCGACTCGGAATTCCCCACGCATTCTGTGCACTTATCGGGGTCGATCACACAGGTCTCCTCCCCCTCCGAGATTGCTTCATTGGTGAACCCGCTTCACAGGCACCGCAACTGATGCAGTCTTCCGTGATTTTGTATGCCATTTCTACTTCCTGAGTGGCCCCCTGATTGTTACATTGGTGGAAGCCCGCATACTCCAGAGCTACAGGTGGGACAGCTATCCGCCGAGAAACTCCCGGCTGCGCCTGAACTCGTGGTAAAGAAGGAAGACAGCAGCTTCCTGGGGTTAGAAGCCTGGCATTTAGGGCAGTTCAAGCGTGAGCCATCCTCCCCAAAAGATTGGCGAGCCTCGAACTTCTCGCCGCACTGCGCGCACTGGTACTCATAAATAGGCATCTCTTTCACCTCCTCTCGTTCTGTTTGGCTTAGCGCCTTCTTTGGTTGCTCCCATCATTGTTCTTCTTTATGCAAGGCCTTTCCAGCTCTCCTGCTCCATGGTTAGGAAAGCTTGGCGCTCTTCCTCGTTCATCTCCGTTATCTTGACCTCGGCTTCTGCACCCAATCCCATCACTGCCTTGCGCAGGCTACTCACAAGATAATCCTTGATAGAGGCAGGGATACCAAGAATGGGAAGTGCCAGGGTGAGCATGACCTTGCCATGCTGCAGAGTTACATCTTTGACCATCCCCAACTCTACCAGGCTCCGACTGACCGTCGGGTGCATCACCTGCCTTACTGCCTGATGCACATCTTCTTTCGAAATATTCCTGGTCACGTCAAGTTCCCTCCTTTCCCTTCGAGTCTAGACCCTACTCTTTCTTCAGATGGTAATCCTTTTCACCAGCAGGCATCGCCACCTCAAGCCAGTTTTCCTGGGGCACAAGCGGGCAGGTATAGTCTTTGCTGTATATGCACCACGGATTATATGCCTTACTGAAGTCGAGAATCCATTTGCCATCTGGAGTAAGGTCCCTCTCAGGCTCAAGGTCGAGATACCGGCCGGCACCGTATGTCTCCCTACCGGAGGTCGAATCTCTGAAAAGGATAAATAGCCTCTTCTCCTCGAGATCGCTCTTGTAAGCCTGAAGCACCTGCTTTTGGCCGCTGATCGTGAACCAGAATTCACCCCAGCGGAGGAATTCCTGCTCGTTGCCCTTTGTATAGGCCATCCTTACTATATTCTTTTCCTCGTGCTCATGCATCTCTAGCTCGAACCTGTAGGCTGGGTCAGCAGGGTAGTATGCCAGTCCTTTAAACCTCGTCCGCTCCTGAGGAGGTATTGGCGACTGCCAATGCGCTGCAAGGAACCTGTCCTTCTCTTCGCGTTCCCTCTCAAGACGCGCTTTCCATTCGGAAACTTCCACAGCGCACCCCCTTTTCCCGATGCCGTTTTACTCGACTGCTATAGTGAGACTCCGCCTTGCCTCTATCCATTTCGGCCCCTCAATCAACCTGCCCGCCCTCGGGTTGCAGCGTCTCGTCCTTGCTGGCTGACGGAGATTCGGTTCCCCCCGTGGCCTCTGCGTACCACCTGGTTACCTGCCTCTCCCCTGCTAGCTGGCTCAAGGCCACGGCTAGTTTATCCCTCACTATTCTCTGCGCATCACTAGAGTCTCCTGAAGACATATGATGGTAGGCCGCTGTGCTTTGCACTGCCACGCGATAGGCGCCTTCAAGGTTACCGATCACGCCCTGCCAGAAGCCCACCAGGTCACTCCAGGACGAGTGCAGGCATCTGGTTCTGATGGCTCTGGCTATAAGCTCTACCTCTGCCTGAGTCATTCCTATCCCCCTTTCTCATGCATATTATTGAGGGTCTGATTCTCTTACCCAGATCCGGTTCATTTTCTCACCACTCTCCTCATAACACTGGAATCCCCTCGAATCTACCTCTTCCACCTCCACATTATCCTCCCCCCATAGCTCCAGGAACTGGCTTAGCCAGTTCCTGAAATGTGCCCCTCCACCAAAGTAGACTTTTCTCCACGCATTGCCTTTTTCATCTATTCTCTCCCTGACCAGCTCCTCCTGGGCCATTCTTTCTCGGACTATCTCTTCCTCAGCCACCTGTTTCACCCCCGAATTTCGCTTCGCTTGTCGGTATAGGCCATTATGGTTTTCAACCACCTATTGTCACGTCTTATTCAAGGACAAGTGGAGCAACCTCAATCTTGCGTGGCCTTGTCATTTGGCTGTAGTCTTTTAGCATAGGTTCTGCTTCTCTTAATCTGTCCAGCTCACCAAATTTCTTTAGCCGCTCATATATCAGCATCCAGGCGCAATCTCGCTCGGGATCCGCTTCACACTTACCATCCTGAGACCCTCCGCATGGACCGTTGAGCAATCCTTTGGTACATTGGGTCAATGGACAAATACCGGCGAACTTTCCAAGTAGGCACTCGCCACATTGCTGACACTTCTCCTTAAACAAGGCAGGGCCTCCACCCATATGTCCTGTAGGGTTAGTTGCCGGATATATGCGTTTCAGAAGGCCAAATTCTCCTTCTATAACAGATTCTCGCACCACCTGGAGCCCGTCACCACAGGTCATCATCAGGATGGCATCACATTCTTCAATCTCCTGACGGTACTTGCTCAAGCGCTTACTGCTCCAAGGAGCATAGCAGGTGAACTCCCCGAAAGGTGGTGCAATAGCCGCTAGAACCTCCTTCCCATGCCTGGAAAGGATGTCTGCCATTTCTTTCACCTCCGGTTCACCGCCGGTGTGGAAAACCGTGGCGCAACCACCACAGCCGACGAGGACTACCTTGTCCCTCCCCTCGAGATATTCAAGGATCTCTTCAATGGGCTTTTGCACTTGTGCAATCATTCCTTTCCCTCCTCTATTTGTTTATGAATAGATGTCGGTTAAGCTCATAAATAGGTAACCCTATTCCGGCCGCCTCACTAAGCTGGCCCAGCTTGTAGCTCATCACCGGTGGCCTTTGGTTTTCTCGCAGACCTATGGAACCCGATTTCATTCGCCTGGCGACCTCCATTTTTGAAGGAATTCCATGTAACTATCGTTGGCGAACAAGTTGCAGCGACAAGTCCCTTCCTGCTCTATGTCCTTTAAGGCCTCTTCACAGGGGCAGTTAAGTCTTTCCGGCTCGCAGGGGCAACCTCTGACCTTAACCACCACCTCCGCCCACGACTCAGGGGTCTTACCGGGCTGAATATGAAGCCCATGCAGCCTGGCAAGCTCAGTAATATCCGCAGCCACCTCAGCAGCGCTCTTGGTAAATGGGGGGCGCTCTGAAAAATCCTTCTTCATCTTATTATAATTACTTCCTTAACCTCGGGCACCTCTTTCTTAAGCTGTTCCTCAATTATTTCGAAGACTATATCTTTCGTCATCAGGCCTCTTCCTTTCACCTGGCAAGCGGCTAGCTGTTTAAAATACTG
>DEIJ01000170.1:15694-18354 GCA_002352365.1 Dehalococcoidia bacterium UBA2777
TGAGCCTCCGTTCTGAAACCTCAGGTATTAAATCTTCACCCAGGAGCCAAATATGACGTCATCGCGCACAAATCCCATAGCTACCTCACTGAAACCTGCTTCCTGAAGCATAGACTCAATTTCCTGAGGTGTATAATATCTCTCTCCCCAAATTTTTTCTGCTTTGCCTCCTTTTATGAAGTCTACCATTACCAGCTTGCCCCCAGCTCCCAGTACTCGCCTCAGCTCTTCCAGTGCCTTGAAGGGATGCTCAAGCTCATGCAAAGTGTAAACATTGACAATGGCACCGAAAGATTGGTCAGCGATAGTATTCAGATGGGTGGCATCTCCTTCCATAAACTGCACCAAGTGAGAAACGCCCTGTGCCCTGGCTTCCTCTCGGGCCTTGACTAGCTTGAAGTCTGAAATATCGATGCCGCGTACTTCCTTACCAAGCGTTGTGGCCAGGAAATTGGCCAGCTTGCCTTCTCCACAGCCGATATCCAAGACCGGATTTGCCTCACCGATCGCCTCCGCGATCCTCTGGTAGGTCTCTGGCTCAAGCTGGTCGTAGTCGACTTGCTCTACCACCTTGCCTCCCCATTGCTATCCAAGTGACGGTCAGTGTTGCAGCATTGCCAAATACTCGTCAGCGTACTTACCGCTCTTGGCTCCCTCAAACATTTCACCCTTCTTAACCTTCTCCAGCGCGAGATACTCGCTGGCAGCCATACCAGCCGCCGCTCCTTGAGCAGCCGACGCGATAAGGTGCCGGTCGCAGCCGGTAATCTCGCCGCAGGCAAATACCCCAAGCTTATTGGTCATCATTTGCCCATCGACCTTTACGAAGCTTCCCAGCATCTCGATCCCCGCTTCACGCGCCAGCTCTGTGTCCGGCTCCGTCCCCACGCAGATAACCACCCAGTCGATCGCTATCTCCTTCTGCTCGCCCGTTTTGTTATTCACCAGCACTGCCGCCTCTACCTTGTCGCTGCCCTTCAGCTCCTTCACCTCGGTGTTGTACGAGATCTGAACACCCTCTTTCTGCAACCTACCGACCATAGCCGGATACGCCCTCAGCGACTCTCTGCGGTGAACCAGGGTAACCTCGCTGGCTGTGCTCTTAGCCACCAGTGCGCTCTTTGCCGTAGTGTTCCCACCACCTACCACCAGAACCCTCCTCCCGGCGAACTTCTCAAAATTGCGCTTGGCATAGTAGGTCACGCCGTTGCCCACAAATCTCTCTTCGCCGGGTATACCGAGCCTCTGCATCCTGCTGCCCGTGGCCAAGATCACGACCTTGGCCCGGTACTGATTCGCTTCGGTGGTGACAACCAGGTTCTCAGCGTTGAGACTCAACACCTTTTCATGCTTCAGCCCTGCCCCCACGCCAGCGGGTGGGGGTGAGGTCACCTGTTTTTCCATGTTCTCCATGAGTACGGCGCCATCGCCGGGCGGGAAACCCGGGTAGTTGCTCACTGTATAGGCGATAGCGCCCTGCCCGCCCGCCCAGTCGGCTTCCAGAACCAGCGTGCTCCAGCCATCAAGCTGAGCAAAAATCGCTGCCGAAAGCCCGCTAGGGCCAGCTCCAACAATGATGACGTCCCTTTCTTCCATGATATGCCTCCTTCCTGTTCTGTTCGTGAATCCTACAAAGAATCTTAGCCCACAAGCTTCCTCAAGCCTACATTTGCTGCCACTAGAATGCAATCCCAGAACGGGGCGAAGGGCGAGGAGTAGCTCAAGTCCAATCTGGACATATCCTCGACCGTCATCCCGCTCTGGAAGGCTGTGGCGAAGACATCTATTTGCTTGGCCACCCCTATCCTACCTAACTCGATACCTCCTCGAAGATATGCTCACAGCATCCTGATTGCCTTCAGCGGGCAAGCCTGGGCGCATTTGGCACAGCCATGCCACCATTTGGCCGGATTGATTTCCGGTGCCTCGTAGGGATCTTCTTGTACTAGATTCCCGTACTCACATTCAAGCGCGGCGAGACATACCCCATGATCACATTTCTCAGGGTGGCATTTCTGATAGTCCACCATAGCTGCTTTCTTAAGCATCAGGTTTGCTCATCTGCTTCTCTCGCTTCCCTCAGTTGCTCCTCCAGTTCTTCAAGATGTTGGAGCATCGCTGGCGGAACCGAGTGAGGAGGTATACGGCGCTTGAGTTCCGCTATCTTTTCCTCAAGCTCTCTGACACTTTGAGTGCTCATTTACCGAACCTCAACTACGGGCCATCGAACCAGCCATAGGCGTATCTTCCCAAATACTCCTCCTCAGGGTATGCCCTGGCTACATCCTCCTCTCTGAAGGTATATTTATAACGGGCACAGTAGTCCATGAGCAGTTTATACGCCCAGTTCATCCTCTTCATCCTCTCCCCCTGTTCGGGATCCTCTCCACCCCTGTCGGGATGATAGCGAAAGGCCATCTTCCTATAAACCTGCTTTATCTCCTTGAAGGTGGCAGCCTCCCCCAACCCAAAAAGCCTTCGAGCCTCATCTATCTCTTCGAACTTGGCCATGTTCGTGTCCCTAGCCGTTTGTCTACAGCCCAAGAGCAGGCTAGAGCAATGCCTCGAGCTTGGGCCGGATCATGCTCTCGGGAACGGCGCCAAGGCTCTCGTCGACACTCAGCTTGCAGCACTTAAGTTTGCCCTTGAATTCCTCTGAG
>DEIJ01000045.1:0-10979 GCA_002352365.1 Dehalococcoidia bacterium UBA2777
AATGGGGTGGAACATCCGTTGTAATACGACCGAAGGTCTCTTTGTAGCTAAATCGGGGGAGTAATCGCTATTTTTAGGCTTATCGTGGGATTTGCATTGGCAGCACAATTATGGTATTATAAACAATAGGTTGTAAGCTTGAAGCGAGAGTGGGCATTTCCCCCACTTTTTTGTTATTTTAAATAGATAGCTGGGAAGGGAAGGTTTCAGCTAAGATGAAGAGCGAGTTTATGGTTGCTCTTACCCAACTTGCTGCTGAAAGGAACTTGCCTAGAGAGGTAGTTCTTGAAGCTGTAGAGGGGGCTCTTACCTCTGCTTTTAAGAAAGATAGCTTGGTAGCTAATCAGGATATCGCTGTTGAAATTGCCCCCCAAACTGGTGAGGTTAAGGCTTATATTCAGAGAGTTATAGTGGAACAAGCCGAAGACCCCTACCACGAGATTTCATTGTCCGAAGCTAAGAAGCTAAACAGCAGGATCCAAATTGGGGAAATAATGAAAGAAGAGTTCACTCCCCCCAATGCGGGACGCATTGCTGCTCGAGTAACTAAGCAAGTAGTGTTGCAAAGATTGCACGAGGCAGAACGCGATGCCCTGCTTAAGGACTATGCTGACAAGCAAAATGGCCTAGTCAGTGGTGTGATTCGCCACACAGAGCCGAAATATCTTATCGTCAACCTGGGTAGAGCAGAGGCGATAATCCCCATTACGGAGCAGGTGCGTAGTGAACGCTATCGAATCGGCCAGCGGCTTAAATTGTACCTTATGGAAGTATCCTACCATGATCGGGAGCTACAACTTCTGGCATCACGGACACATCCTAACCTGGTACGTCGTCTTTTTGAGTTGGAGGTACCTGAGATTTATAATGGCACTGTGGAGGTAAAGGCGATTGCCCGTGAGGCGGGGTACCGAAGCAAGGTAGCCGTGGCTAGCTCTCAAGAAGGTGTTGATTCTGTGGGTTGTTGCCTTGGCCCCCGTGGCATCAGGATCCGAAATATCATCAAGGAATTAAATGGGGAGAAAATAGATGTAATTCAGTGGCATCCTGACCCGGCTGCTTTTATCGCCAATGCGCTAAGCCCTGCCCCTATTATCCAAGTGGAGATAAACAGCCAGGAGAAGGCAGCCACTGTAATTGTTCCCGATATGCAACTCTCTCTAGCTATTGGTAAAGAGGGGCAGAATGCTCGGCTGGCTGCTAAGCTCAGTGGCTGGCGCATTGATATTAAGAGCCTGTCTATGGCTGAAGCGGAAAGAGAAGCTGAATTAGCAATCACTCAACCTGAACTACAAGGTGATGAAGCTATCCTGGAGCCAGAAGCTCCACAGATAGCACTGCCCCTCGATGAGATTGGAGAAGTCTCCCCGGCTGAGATGGTAACAGAGGTTGAGACGGAAGTGCTACCGGCAGAGCAAGAGGCTGAACTCTCCCCAGAGGCCACTTCCCCTCTGCCAGATTCTTCCCTTGGAGAAGCACCACTGGAGACACCAGATAAAAGATCACCGGTTCGATTCGCTGAGGAATTACTTGTCTCCCGGAGCTTTAAACCTGATGCCAAAGTGAAGAAGGACAAAAAGAAGAGGGTAGGGAGGACTAGGGGGCAGCTAGGGAGTATTGAGGAGGAAGATTATTAGTAAACAGTCACCCAGGGCCAAAATCCCTGAGCGTACCTGTGTCGGTTGTCGCAGGAAGAGACCGAAGCGGGAATTAGTCCGTTTCGTGCGTGCCTCCTCAGGGGTGGTAGAGATAGATCTCTCAGGGAAGAAGGCGGGGCGAGGGGTGTACCTATGTCCTTCGCCAGGTTGTTGGGAGATGGGGCTTAAGAAGAATCGATTAGACCAGGCATTACGCACCAAGATAAGCCCGGAGAAGTGGGCGCAGCTTGCTGAATTTAGATTCTTCCTTAAAGATGTAGGGTGTGATGCAGGCTAATAAAAAACCAAGTGTAACTTCACCCCGTAAAGGAGAGGTGGCGCACTCTGTCCAAATCCCCTCTTCGTTGACAGTCAAAGAGCTGGCAGAATTACTCAATATTAGTCCGGTAGAGGCTATTAAGCAGCTGATGAGAAACGGTATTATGGCGAATATAAATCAGGCTATTGACTATAATAGCGCAGCAACTATAGCTAAGAGCTTAGGCTATGAAACAGCGGAGAAGTCACCTCATCAGCCTATGGTAGCTGCCAAAGAGGGCAGAAGGGACCAGTATCTTGGGGAACAAAATCTGAAGCCTCGGCCAGCGGTGATTACCGTCATGGGGCACATCGACCACGGTAAAACCAGTCTTTTAGATGCTATTCGCCAGACAAATGTAATCGCTACGGAGGCAGGGGGCATTACCCAACATATCGGTGCCTATCAGGTAGATATAGATGGCCGAAGGATCACATTTTTAGATACCCCGGGGCATGAAGCCTTTACCGCCATGCGAGCTAGGGGGGCGCAAGTGACTGATATTGCGGTTTTGGTGATCGCTGCTGATGATGGGATAATGCCACAAACGATAGAGGCGATATCTCACGCCCGCGCCGCTGGAGTGCCTATTGTGGTGGCCATCAATAAAATCGATAAGCTAAATGCCAACATAGAACAGGTCAAGAAACAACTTAGTGAGCAAGGTTTGCTTATTGAAGAGTGGGGTGGCGATGTCATTTGTGTTCCCATCTCAGCCAAAAAGAAACAGGGCATTTCCGAGCTTTTGGAGAATATCCTTATCGTGGCCGAGATGCTAGAACTCAAGGCCAACCCGCATTGCCCTGCTTCGGGGGTGATTATTGAGGCAGGGTTGGATCGGACTAAAGGGCCGATAGCCACCGTTCTGGTGCAAAATGGCACACTTAGTATTGGTGATAGCATGGTAGTTGCTGATACTTGGGGCAAAGTCAAAGCTATGTTCAGTGATGCAGGCAAGCGAGTTAAAAGTTCAGGGCCAGCAACCCCAGCGAAAATCCTCGGATTGAATGGTGTTCCCCAAGCTGGCAATATCCTCAGCGTAGTATCTTGCGAGCGGGAAGCAAAGACCGTGGCCCAAAAACGACGAGAGGAAAAGCAGCAGGAATTACAAACCAGGGCGATTAGCTTAGATAGCCTCTCTAGTCGAATTCAACAAGGTAAAGTGAAGGAACTTAATATTGTCCTCAAAGCCGATGTTCAGGGAAGTATTGAGCCGCTGAGAAGCTCCTTGCAGCAGCTAGAAACGGACAAGGTGAAGGTGCGCATCATCCACTCGGGCAGCGGGAGTATAACCGAAGGTGATATATTACTGGCACTTGCCTCAAAGGGAATAGTTGTTGGTTTCAATACCCGTCCTGACCCGGGAGCAAAACAACTGGCCGAGTTAGAGGGGGTAGATATTCGCTGCTATGAGGTAATCTACGACCTGGTAGACGATGTGGACAAGGCGCTTAAAGGCATGCTTGAGCCAAGCTATATCGAGGTTATTGAAGGGCGTGCCGAAGTACGGGAGGTGTTCTCCTCAAGCAAGCATGGGAAAGTGACTGGGGTCTATGTGCAAAGCGGCAAGGTAAGTCGTGGCGCTCTGGCGAGAATTTTGCGCCAGGGGCAGAAGGTGCACCAATCCAGTATTAGCAGCCTAAGGCGTTTTAAAGATGATGTGAAAGAGGTAGAGGCTGGCTTTGAGTGCGGTGTAGGTATTGAGGGATTTGGCCAGTTTGAAATTGGCGATATTATTGAAGTCTATAAGAAGGAAAAGGGATACTTGACAGGGAGCCGCTAATGACACGACGTATTGAACGGCTCAATCACCTTATTCGAGATGTATTAAGCGAATTGCTCCAGCGGCAAGTTAAAGACCCCAGGTTGAGCAACTTCCTTACCGTGACTCGAGTCTCCATTTCGCCAGATCTACAGCATGCTAAGGTGTTTATCAGCATTATGGGCAGTGATCAGGGAGAAACTCTAAAAGCCTTGTATAATGCCTCGGGTTTTCTTCGCAAGGAGCTGGGGGCACGCTTAACATTGCGCCATATTCCCGAGCTGAGTTTCCACAATGATGATTCCATCGAGCAAGGAATCCGTGTCCTCCATCTTATTGAGCAGGTGGCAGCTGGCGAGGGCGAACAAGACCAAAGCGGGTATTGATGCCATCCTGACTCAGTGACAGCAGCTAACAGTCCCGTCAAAATGCGGTAGGGTGTTGTCTTTATATGATGTTCAGGAAATAGTGGTGGAATCTCAAGTCATCGCCTAGCTCAGGATGAAAGGCAGAAGCCACTAGTTTCCCCTGCCTGACAGTAACTGCCAGCCCGTCAGGTAATTTAGCCAAGACTTCTACCTCGGGTCCTATTTTCTCGATAATGGGAGCACGGATAAAAATAGCGTGGAACAACTTCTCCCCCAAGATAGGCACCATCAGGTCAGTCTCGAAGCTATCCACCTGTCTCCCAAAGGCATTTCGTTTTACCCTTATATCCATTAGCCGCAAAGTTTCTACCTCGGAGTTGGCTACCTCCTTGGCTAGAAAAATCAGGCCAGCGCAGATCCCCAACATAGGAAGTCCCTCTCGGGCAAGCTGTTTGAGAGGCTCTATTAAGCCAAAACTGTGTGCTAACTTACTAATAGTGACACTCTCCCCCCCAGGAAGGACAAGCCCATCTAAATCGGCGAGTTCTTCAGGTAGGCGGACAGGCAAGGTAGCTACCCCTAGCTGGTGCAAGATGTCGATATGTTCTACAAAGGCACCTTGTAGGGCTAACACTCCGATTTTAGTCATTGACAAACCCGGCCTTTATTCCATCTCGCCCCAACTTTTGCCCTGTTTAACTTCCACCTTGAGTGGGATGCTTAGCTTAAGTGCCTGAGGCATTATGCTCAGCACCAAATCTCTTAGCTGAGGAAGTTCCTCATTGGGTACCTCGAAGAGAAGCTCGTCGTGCACCTGAAGGATCATCTTGCTTTCAAGTCCATGTCTGGCGATCTCTTGCTGCAACTTAATCATAGCCAGCTTGATGATGTCGGCAGCGGTTCCCTGCACCGGCATATTTATTGCCATCCGCTCTGCTGCTTGCTTCACCTGAGTATTAGTGGAGTTTATCTCAGGGATATACCGCCTCCTGCCTAACACGGTTTGTACATATCCTGTATCTCTTGCCTCGCTCTTAGTACGCTCGAGATATCCCTTAACCCCACAATATTTTTTAAAGTAGGCCTCGATGAACTGGGTGGCTTGTTGCCGAGAGAGTTCGGTAGCCTGCTCCAGGCCATAGTCACTAATTCCATATATCACGCCAAAATTAACTGTCTTGGCCACCCGCCTCATCTGGGGAGAGACCTCATTTAACGGGAGGCCGAAAATGTTACAGGCAGTAGCCGCATGAATGTCCTCATCCTGAGCAAAAGCAGCAACCAGCTGAGGATCTTGAGAGAGGTGAGCCATAATTCGAAGCTCAATCTGAGAGTAATCGGCGCTCAACAGAAAGCAGTTGCCTTGGGCCACAAAGGCTTGCCTTAACTGCCTCCCCTTTTCAGTGCGAATAGGGATATTTTGTAGATTGGGGTCACTTGAAGATAGCCTCCCGGTAGCTGTAGCCGTCTGATTAAAGCTGGTATGAATCCGGCCATTATCAGGGTCGATCAATCCAGGCAAGGCATCAACATAGGTAGATTTCAATTTGGCTAGCTGTCGATATCCAATTAGAAGTTCTACCACCGGATGGGTCCCTTTAAGACCCTCCAAGACAGCAGCATCGGTAGAATAGCCACTTTTGGTCTTACGGGCTCGGGGTAGTTTGAGTTCATCGAAGAGAACTGAGCCAAGCTGATGGGGTGAGTTTATATTAAACTCATGGCCAACCCAGTTATAGATTTCGGCTTCAAGTGTGGCCATTTCCTCCCCCAAATGTTTAGACATATCCCTAAGTTTAGTCGCCTCTACAGCCACCCCATTCATCTCCATAATGACAAGTGTCGGGACCAATGGCATCTCTACCTCGTTGAATAGGTTCCATAAGCCGTTGGCCTTGAGCTCCACCTCCAGCAGCTTGCTCAAGCGCAAGCTTATATTGGCATCAGCACCGGAGTAATCAGCCACCAGTGGAATGCTGACCTCAGCCATGGAACTCTGTTTCGCCCCGGAACCAATTAGAGAGGTAATTGGTACCATCTCAATGCCTAGTTTGCTGAAGGCGAGCCCTTTGAGTCCCAAGGATTTTTCTCCCAAAAGATAAGCGGCAATCATGGTATCGAAATCGAAACCACGAAGATCTATCCCCTCTCTTCGGAGCACGGTCATATCGTATTTGCCGTTGTGGGCAATCTTGGTGATATTAGCATCTTCAAAAAGGGGCTTAAGTTTGGCTATAACTTGAGAGGTGGGAAGCTGGCGACCTACTTTATGCCCTACAGGTATGTAATATGACTTCCCCGGTGCCGCTGACAAACTAATGCCTACAAGTTGGGCCTGTCTTGCCTCTCTGCTGGTAGTCTCAACATCAACAGCGAAGGACCCTCTTGCTCCCAGGGTGGTGACTAGCTCATCAAGGGCGGGGGTGGTATCTGCAATGAGGGTGGAGATGGGCATTGGTAACTGAGAAGCTGGCATTGAGATGCCAGATTCAGGTAATTTCTTCAGTAAACTTGAGAACTCCAGCTCTCGGAATAGCTTTACTACCTTGCCTCGATCATAAGTACTGAGACGACAGTTACCCAGTTCAAGGTCGATCGGCACCTCAGTAACAATAGTCGTTAGCTCTTTACTCTGCCGGGCGAGCTGCTCATTAGCCTTCAATACCTGCTGAAGTTTAGGTGGAGGAACTTCACTCAAGTGTTGGTATATGCCCTCAACGCTGCCAAACTGGAGGATAAGTTTTGCCGCTGTCTTCTCACCAAGGCCAGGGACACCGGGGATGTTATCAGAAGGATCACCCTTTAGTGCCTTAAGGTCAGCAATCTGTTCTGGGGCGAGGCTGTAGCGCTCCCTCACCATCTCAGCATCATAAAGTATGGTATCGCTAAATGGTCTTCCCGGACGGGGGATCATCACCTGAACATAGGGGGAGACGAGCTGGAGAGTGTCGGTATCGCCGGTGATGATTATGCTCTTGATCCCTTGAATACTCGCCTGTCGACATAAGGTGCCGAGGATATCATCGGCCTCATAGCCCTCTACCTCGAAGATAGGGATGCTAAACGCCTCGGCCAACTGGCGTACCCGACCAAACTGGCTGGCCAGTTCATCAGGGGTCTTGGGGCGATGTGCTTTGTAGGCGGCAAACTGCTTATGTCTGAAGGTAGGTGCTGGGCTATCAAAGGCAATGGCCCAATGAGCTGGTTTAAGTTCCCCAAGCACCTTTAGCAGCATGCTAGCAAAGCCATAGACTGCTCCAGTGGGTTCGCCAGTCTTGGTCACCGAGAGAGCAGGTAGGGCATGGAAAGCACGATGGATGAGGGCATGGCCATCGAAGAGTAATAACAGCAGCTTTTCTTCGGGCATTGCACCTTTCAGCGGCAAGATTCCGCCTTTAATGCAAAGTATGTGAGTGCCAGGAGCTTTAGGCGATTCTACCGCCCCAACTATTTCTATCTCTTACCACAAGGGTGAGGCCTTCCCGCTTCACAACTACAACCTGCTCACCCGGGCTTGGGGTTGAATCAGTTGATAATGCTTCCCAAAGCTCTCCATCAACTTTTATATAGCCCTTCGGGTTTAGTGGCGTTATTACCTTGCCTGGGGCACCGATTAAGGCTTCGGGGCCGACTACTTGCTTCTTGTTCAGCACCGGGACAATAAGTTTATACAACCCAAATGAGCCTGCTCCCAAGATAACCACCAGGCCAATAAAAGCCCCTGAGGGTAAATCTATCCCCACCCTTCGCAATATGAAAAGGGCTATCACTATTAACACTATATCATCTAGAAGGGTGACACAGATGATGGCAAGAGCCCTGGCATGCTTTTTCATGTCTTCTTAAGTCTAATGTATAGACTAACTATAGAGTATACTTCCCCCAGTGAGACTCCTAAGAAGTGGCAGGATGAGGGGCATCAACAGAGCAAGGGAAGCCTTGATTAAGGCAATTATACTGATAATGAGGGAAATCATTTAGCCATCTCCTTTCCATTTATGGGAGACAATGAACCTACCACGCCATTTTGACTATGTTACTTGCAATCTGCTTCATTGTCAAGCAGCTACGAGAGAATTGTTCTCTACTGTAAAAAGATAGGCCTTAACAAAAGGGGTTAAATAAGTTATGCTTATGAACAACGCTAAATGAAAATGAAAGGGGGCAAGCGATGGCTAAGGTGCATTATGAAAGCGAAGCGGACTTGAGGTTGCTCCAGGGCAAGATTATTGGCGTTATTGGCTATGGCAGCCAGGGGCACGCCCAAGCTCAGAACTTGAGGGATAGTGGTTTGAGGGTTATTGTAGCTGAGGTGGCAGGAAGCGAGGAATGGGGAAAAGCCCAAAGCGATGGATTTAAGGTATCAAGTGCAGAAGAGGTAGCCAGAGAGGCAAGCGTGATCGTTATGCTTGCCCCCGATAATCTACATCGAGAAGTCTACTATCAATCGGTGGAAAAAGGGCTCTTGGCAGGTAAAACGCTAATGTTTGCCCATGGCTTCAATATCCACTATAGCCAGATCATCCCACCCAGCAACATTGACGTGAGCCTGGTAGCGCCAAAATGCCCAGGACATATGCTCCGCCAGCTTTATACCGAGGGCTCGGGAGCTCCAGCCTTGGTGGCGATCCATCAAGATGCTTCTGGCAAGGCGAAAGATATCGCACTGGCCTATGCTGAGGGCATTGGCTGTGCTCGAGCTGGTGTCCTGGAAACCACTTTTGCCGAGGAAACTGAGACCGACCTCTTCGGGGAACAAACTGTGCTATGTGGTGGCGTCTCCGCCCTGATAAAAGCTGCCTTTGAAACCCTGGTCGAGGCTGGTTATCAGCCAGAGGTGGCTTATTTTGAGGTCTGTCATGAGCTTAAGCTTATTGTTGACCTTATTTACCACGGTGGCTTAAGCTACATGCGCTACTCGGTGAGCGACACCGCTGAGTATGGTGATTACACCCGGGGGCCACGAGTCATTGATGATCTGGTCAGAGAAGAGATGCAGCAGATTCTCGAGGAGATTCAAGATGGAAGTTTTGCTCGTGAGTGGATTTTGGAGAATCAAGCTGGGCGCCCCAGCTTCAACGCCCTGAGGCGCCGGAATCAAGGGCATCAGATTGAAATCGTGGGCCAAAAACTCCGCCAGATGATGCCCCAGCTTCGGAAATAGAGTGAGAGGAACATGGATAAGATTATCGTTTTTGATACCACACTACGGGATGGAGAGCAATCAGCCGGAGCAGCGCTAAACGCTGAGGAGAAGCTGGAGATCGCCAAGCAGCTAGACAGGCTGGGGGTGGATGTTATCGAGGCTGGTTTCCCGTCGAGTTCCCGGGGCGATTTTGACGCAGTACATCTCATCGCCCGAGAGGTAAGCCGCCCTATCATCTGTGCCCTGGCCTACGCCCAACCCAAAGCTGTAGATGCTGCCTGGGAGGCAATCAAAGAGGCCAGATATCCTCGAATTCATGTGTTCCTCTCAAGCTCGGACATACATCTCTTCTACCAACTCAGGAAAAATCGGGAGGAGATTATTGATATTGCTAAGAACATGGTAGCCCGAGCTAAGGGATATACTGAGGACGTGGAGTTTTCTCCCATGGATGCTACCCGCACTGAGCCATCATTTCTGTATCAAGTCTTGGAGGCAGCCATCAAGGCTGGGGCCACTACAGTGAATATTCCCGATACTGTGGGCTACGCCATCCCCAAGGAGTTCTGTAGCCTGATTGATGGCATCTTCGACAATGTACCCAACATTCACCATGCTGTGGTCAGTGCCCATTGCCATAATGACCTAGGACTAGCTGTGGCCAACAGCCTGGCTGTGCTCGACCGTGGGGTACGCCAGATCGAGTGTACTATCAATGGTATTGGGGAGCGAGCTGGCAATGCTGCCTTGGAAGAGATTGTGATGGCTCTTGGGACACGCCGAGATCTGTTCAACTACACTACTGACATTGACTTCACTCAAATCTCCAAGACTAGTCGCCTGGTGAGTGAGTGCACTGGGATGCCAGTTCAACCCAATAAGGCTATCGTAGGCGCTAATGCCTTTCGTCATGAATCGGGCATTCATCAGAACGGCATACTGAAAGAAAGAACTACCTATGAAATCATCGACCCTGAGTCAATAGGTTTGGCCGGCACCACGCTAACCTTGGGCAAGCTCAGTGGGCGTCATGCCTTTAAGAGCCGCCTCCGGGATCTAGGCTATACCTTGAGTGAGGAGGAGCTCAGTCGCACCTTTGCCACCTTCAAAGAGCTTGCCGACAAGAAAAGAGACATAACCGACCGAGACCTTGAAGTCCTAGTCGCTGAGGAGTTGCGGGCCGTATCTGAGACCTATCACCTGGAGCAGGTGCAAGTCTCCTGCGGCGACCCTGGCATCCCCACTGCTACCATCAAGCTTGTCGGCCCCGAGGGGCAAATCTTGGCTGACGCTGCTTTAGGCACCGGACCTGTAGATGCCGTGTATAAAGCGATCGATCGCATTATTGGCGTGCCAAATACGCTTACTGAGTTCAGTGTTAAATCTATCACTGGGGGCATCGATGCTATTGGTGAGGTGACCATCAGGATTGAGAGTGAAGGCAAGACCTATGTTGGGCGTGGTGCCTCGACCGATATCGTGGTAGCCAGCGCCAAGGCATATATGAATGCATTGAACAGAGTATTGGCAACGAAGGGTGAAGTAAACCGGTAAGGGAGAGAAGTCGAGGTTAACTAAGTGGGCAGCGGCTTATCCCCCATTTTTGGGCATAGTCCTGCTTCAGTCGCTGGAAGCGATCCTGATACGAAGCGGGGGTAATTCTCTTGGTGCTCATGATTAAGGCATCCTCCCCATTATCGGAATAATACTTGCGCCGCAGTCCAACCCCAGCGAAGCCGTATTTTTG
>DEIJ01000045.1:11041-12241 GCA_002352365.1 Dehalococcoidia bacterium UBA2777
CCAATCCCCTTCCTGCGATGTGTCTCCCGTGCTGCAATAGAGATAAGGTGCGTCTCCTCTAATATGTGCCGGAAAGCGGCGTAGCCTACGAGGTAATCATCGAAGAAGCGCTCCTTGTCAACTAGGTGCTTTACTTTCCGCCATGCCAATCGGCCTAAACTACCCTGTCGATTTTTGCTCTCCAGCTCTATCTGAGGAGGTTGTGCTGCCCCTAGGGACTTCTCCCAGGCTACAAGGTAATGAGCGAATTTGTTATTCAACTCTTGTTTGAAAGGGATAGGAGGCCAGAAGGTAGGGAAGGCCTCACGATCAACCTCGGTGACTTGAGGAATGTCTTCGATCTGCATAGGGCGGACGCCATAAATTAATTGTGTCTCCTTAACCAAAGCCCTCACCTCATTAACTTGCGCTCCGGGTTAATAGCCTATATTATAAAAGATTATGAAAAAAGTTTGTAGACTCTTTTCCTTATCAAAGGAGAGGGAGGATTGCTTTTTGCGTTGGTAGCTGTTATACTTCTTGGTGGCCAGGCGGTCTGCTAAGAATTCCAATACCCGTTTGGGAGGTGGTTTGTGGAGTATTCCCCTTTACCAAAGTGTCAAAAGTGTAAGAGTGGTGACCTTGTGCCTTTGTCTGATTTCGGTAGCCATGGAGCAACTATCCATTACAAGGCATGGGCCTGCACTAATCCGGATTGTGGGTTCAATATAAAGATTCGCAATGGCGATATTTATATAAATGAGCCAATTATAAGCGGGGTAATGCATACTCCTCGAGTACATTAGTAAATCTCACCAAGGCTGATATAGGCCATTACCATCTTGGGGGATGGAGGGGGGGAGTTAGCTTGCTTATCCCCTCAAGGTGAGCTTCTCCCTTTGAATCTTATCCCTTTTTACAACGTGTTCCTGCCCGAGCTTATATCTTAACTTCATTTCCTGTTGACGCTTGTCTTGTCTTTTGTTATTATAGGTAATAGGTTACCTATTTCCTAACACAAAAAGCTTAGTTTATGGGAAGGCAAAACTATCAAGTCGAAATTGCTGCAGTTCCCCTTTGGCTTATTTCTGCGAGAGAGGGGGATAAGTCAGGTATTGCATATGGAGGGATTAAGCCGGTAGATGAGTAAGGAATTATTCCATACCAAGTATCTAATCATCGGCAACTCGGCGGGTGGCATTGGAGCAGCAGAGGCCATTC
>DEIJ01000045.1:12256-18177 GCA_002352365.1 Dehalococcoidia bacterium UBA2777
ATGTCTACTCTCGCCCTATGATCTCAAAGTACCTGGCCGGCGAATGCTCTAGGGAAGAGATGCTCTTTCGCCCTATCGATTTCTATCATAAAAATAACATTGCTACCCTCCTGGGAAAGAAAGCAGTACAGCTCGATTTAAAGCAACACCGGGTAGAACTGGAAAGCGGCGAGAAGGTCTTCTGGGAAAGACTCCTTCTTGCTTGTGGAGGGATTCCTTTTATCCCCCCAACCCCAGGGGGAGATAAGAGTGGGGTATTTACTTTCACCACCTTGGATGATGCTATAAGGATCGGGGAGAGTTTAAGGACAGCAAATAGAGCGGTGGTCATCGGCGGGGGTCTTATCGGGCTTAGCGTGACCGAGGCCTTAGTAAGAAGGGGGATCAAGGTGTCCCTAGTGGAAATGAGGGAGAGGGTGCTAAGCCTTATCTTGGATGAAACTGCCTCTTATCTTGTCGAACGAAGATTGAGGGAGGTTGGGGTGGACATCCTGACTGAGCATACTGTTAAGGAAATCGTTGGTAGTTCACTCGATTGGGGAAAGGTGGGGGAAGTAATTTTGGATAATGATGAAAGGCTGTTGTGTGACGTGGTGATAGTAGCTATCGGTGTAGTCCCCCGCACCGAGCTTATCCGAGATAACGAGATAAAAGTAAATCGAGGAATAGTGGTGGATCGCTTTATGAGCACCTCTTGTCCTGGAGTTTATGCTTGTGGTGATGTTGCCTCCTCTTATGACTTCATCCTCGATGCCGACCGACTCACCCCTATCTGGCCCAATGCCTATATTGGTGGTAGGGTGGCGGGGTATAACATGGCAGGGATAGCTAGAGAATACCCTGGGGGGACAGCAATGAATGCGATGAGTTACTTTGATCTCCCTGTTATTTCTGCGGGGATGGTAGAGCCTCAGGGAGAAGGATGCGAAGCATTTACCAAGCTGGAGGCTGGGGGTTATCGCAGAGTTGTGCTCCGAGAGGGTAGAATTCTGGGGATGGTTTTGCTGGGGCAGATTGACAAGGCAGGGATTATCTTCGGGCTGATGCGGGATAAGGTCGATGTTTCTAACTTCAAGGAGTCCCTTTTAGATTCAGGTTTGGGGATTGCTTCTCTCCCCCGAGAATTATGGCGAGAGAAATTTGAGGTAAAGCAGTGAGAGGAATAATTCACTTAAATAATCCCTATGGCGACGACAAGGCTATAGAGAGTTGCTCGATATTCGGGATGATGGATACTACAGGAAGGCGATTTGGTGGAAGGGACGTTATTCGGGCTATAGCCAATATGCATGACAGGAGCAATGGCCTTGGTGGCGGCTTTGCTGTCTATGGAATTTATCCCCAATATGCTAGTTATTATGCCTTCCACTTAATGTATTTAACTGTAGAGGCTAGGTGGGATGTGGAAGAATATCTCAAGCAGAATTTCAATCTGATTTGGGCTGAGGAGGTTCCCACTCAGAAAACCTCAGGGATTGTCGATCCACCATTGGTATGGCGTTATTTTCTTGAGGTAGGTAACCTGAGGTCAGAGGGACAAAGCGAGGATGATTATGTGGCAAACAGGGTGATGGAGATCGATACCAAGCTTGAAGGAGCTTTTGTTTTCTCCAGCGGTAAGGACATGGGAGTATTTAAGGGGGTGGGTTATCCTGAGGACATCGCCCATTTCTTTTGCCTCGATAGCTATGAGGGTTATCTATGGACCGCTCACGGCAGGTTTCCCACTAATACCCCAGGATGGTGGGGAGGGGCACATCCGTTCAATATTCTAGATTGGACAGTAATACATAACGGTGAGATTTCCTCTTATGGGATAAATCGCCGCTATCTGGAGCAATTTGGCTATCAGTGCACTTTCGAGACAGATAGTGAGGTAGTAGCTTATGCCGTTGACTTGCTGATGCGTCGCCATGAGCTTCCTATTGAAATTGTGGCTCGCATCATGGCACCACCTTTTTGGGATCAAATTGAGCGCATGAGCCGGGCAGAGCAGGATTTATGTCGCACTCTGCGTCAAGTATATGGAAGTCTTCTCCTTAACGGACCGTTTACCGTGATTATCGCCCATCAAGGGGAGATGATCGGGCTCACCGACCGCATCAGGCTTCGCCCCTTAACAGTGGGGGTAAAAAATAGTATGCTCTATCTCTCCTCAGAGGAGTCGTCAATCAGGCTGGTTTGTCCCGACCTTGACAAGGCGTGGATTCCCATGGGAGGGGAGCCGATAGTGGGGAGACTAAAGATAAGTGAGGAATGCCCCGGGGTAGTAATGCCACAGGAGGTGGAAGTTAGTTGAAGACTTATCTCCCACCAAAGTTTATCGTAGACCGAAACCCCTCGCGCTGCATCCAGTGCCAGGTCTGTGTAAACCAGTGCTCCTTTGATGTTCATTACTACGACGCTGATGACGATGAGGTCAGAAGTCATGAAGAGAACTGCGTTGGCTGTCATCGCTGTGTCATCTTCTGCCCTACTCAGGCGTTAACCATCGAAAGAAATCCCTTAGACTATCGGGAAAATTATAACTGGCGCCCTGAGATCATCGAGGATATTCTACGGCAGGCGGAGACGGGGGGAGTAATCATCACCGGGATGGGAGATGATAAGAGGCAGCGCATCTATTGGGATCACCTGGTGTTGAATGCCAGCCAAGTGACTAACCCCTCTATTGACCCTCTGCGTGAACCTATGGAGCTGAGGACCTATCTGGGAAGTAAACCAGAAAGGGTGGAAATAGAACCGGACTCGCTAGAATTAAAGACTTACCTGGCGCCTCAGGTGGAACTTGATGTGCCGGTGATGTTTGCTGCTATGTCCTATGGGGCGGTGAGCCTCAACGTCCATGAATCTTTGGCCCGAGCAGCAACTGAGTCGGGGACACTATGGAATACTGGGGAAGGAGGGCTTCACCCCAAGCTATATAAATATGGTCATAACACCATCGTCCAGGTAGCTTCAGGACGTTTTGGAGTTCATCCCCAATATCTGGATGTGGCCAGGGTGATTGAAATTAAGATAGGTCAAGGAGCCAAGCCAGGGATTGGTGGACATCTTCCCGGTGAAAAGGTAAGTGCTGAAGTTTCCTTAACGCGCATGATCCCCCAGGGAACTGATGCGCTCTCCCCTGCCCCCCACCACGACATCTACTCCATCGAGGATCTAGCTCAGCTCATCTATGCCCTAAAGGAAGCAACCAATTACCAAAAGCCAGTGGCAGTCAAGATAGCTGCGGTTCATAATTCAGCAGCGATTGCCAGTGGCATGGTTCGTGCTGGGGCAGATATTATTGTCCTCGATGGGCTGCGGGGCTCTACCGGTGCTGCCCCTAAGATTATTCGAGATAATGTCGGCATTCCCATCGAGCTGGCTTTAGCCTCGGTAGATGAGCGTTTAAGACAAGAGGGGATAAGAAATCGGGCTTCACTCATCGTCTCCGGAGGCATCAGGAATAGCGGCGATGTGGTCAAGGCCATTGCCTTAGGAGCTGACGCCATTTATATCGCCACTGCAGCTCTCATCGCCTTGGGGTGCACTGTTTGCCAACAATGCCATACCGGGAAATGCGCCTGGGGTATTTGTACCCAGGATCCAAAGCTAGCCAAGAGGGTAAATCCTGATATTGGCAGCCGTCGCTTGACCAATCTCCTTCGCGGCTGGAGCCTGGAGATCAAGGATATGCTAGGGGGGATGGGGATAAATGCCCTGGAGAGCCTGAGAGGAAACCGCCTTCATCTCAGAGGGGTGGGGCTTACCGATACTGAGCTCGAGATTCTCGGCGTGAAGATGGCAGGATCATAAAAAAATGGCGGCTAATCGGCGTCAAGATAGCCAATTCAAAGTAGATGCTACTGGCCTTCACTATCGGAGGCTGAATCAGCTTCTCCGCCAGGCAGTGGCCGATGGAGCCGAGAGGATCGAGCTTCAAAATGTCTACGGGCAAAGATATATCGGCACTGACCTAGATAGAGAGGTGGAGATCGAAATTCAGGGTACGCCGGGTAATGACTTGGGGTCTTTTATGAACGGCCCTCGGATTACTGTTTATGGGAATGCCCAGGATGGCTGCGGCAATACCATGAATGACGGCCAGATTATTATTCACGGTCATGCCGGTGACATCCTCGGCTTTTCTGCCCGCGGAGGTAAGATTTTTGTACGGGGAGATGTAGGTTATCGAGCAGGCATCCACATGAAGGAATATCAAGATAAGAAACCGGTGCTGGTTATCGGTGGCACCGCCCAGGATTTCCTCGGCGAATATATGGCGGGGGGGATGTTGATCCTCCTTGGACTCAATCTGAGGGAGGGCGAGTATCACCGGGCAAGTTTTATTGGCACCGGAATGCATGGTGGTGTGATCTACCTACGGGGAAGTGTCGACCAGTTTCAGTTAGGTAGAGAGGTGGGTGTTGCCGAAATCGATGAGGTGGACTGCTCAAATCTTGACAGGCTTGTCGGCGAGTTTGCCTCTTACTTCAGCTATAATGCTGCTGAAATACTCAAGGGTAGGTTTATTAAGCTGCTCCCTCTCTGGCTCCGCCCTTATGGCAACCTTTATGTCTACTAAGGGTGAGCACAAGTGAGAAGTGGAAAGACAAAGGTTCTGTTTATGACGCTGCTTCTGGCCTCCCACTTCAAGGAAATAGCCTGGCGGCCCAAGGAAGCCGCTCAGCATGGGGCAGGGATTCACCATAGACTGGTAGCACTAGCTGAAGAGCAGGGCTTCAATGAACCGCTAGCGGAGCGAATAGGCTATCACATGGAGAAAGAGTTGGAAGAGACGCTAGGCAGCTCACAGCGATATGGATTCAAGTATGAGGCTCCCAACCACTGGGCAACCCATGATCATGTCCAACTATGGTTGGACAACCTGGCTTATAAGCACAACCTGTTGAGCCGGGAGGAGAGGGAGCAACTTGAGCCATATCTTCAACAGGCTGCGGCGCTGATTCACCATCGCTATGATTAGTAAAGTTGACTTCACTACATTCAAAATACTCATAATAGCTGATGAGGGGGAGCAAATATCAAGACTAAACTCAGGGCTTATCCGAGGAGGTTTTAGTTGCTCGCTTGCTTCCACTGGCGAGGAGATAAGCGGCAAGATCAGGGGACAGACCCCCGATTTAGTGCTTATAGATATGGCTGGCCCCCCAGCTAGCCCGGAACCATTGCTCCGAGAGGTAAAAGCAATAGCGCCTATTATCGCCTTTATCCCCCAGGAATCGCTACCGGAGCTAGATTTTATCCAGCGTGTAGATGATTTTGTTATTAAACCCTATGAGATAGCCGAGGTGATAGCCAGGGTGAAGCGGATTCTGTGGCGTAGCCATAACATAGATAGCAAAGAGGTGATCGAGTGTGGCGACCTGGTGATAGATTTAGCCAGATATGAAGTGTCCCTCAGCAGTAAGCTTATTCCGCTAACCTTCAAAGAGTATGAGTTGCTCAAGTTTTTAGCCACTAATAAAGGGAAGGTTCTTACTAGAGAAATTCTACTTGACAAGCTCTGGGGCTACGACTACTACGGTGGAGATAGGACAGTGGACGTCTATATTAGGAGGCTTCGGGCAAAGATTGAGGATGAAAATCACTGTTTTATCGAGACGGTGAGAAACATAGGCTACAAGTTCAGAAAGGAGATATAGCCATATGTGTGGGATTGTTGCCATCTATGGGGATGGTGCGAGCCGATGGCCCCCCCGCCTGGATACCATGCTGGATAGGTTGTCTCACCGTGGGCCGGATGACCAGGGCACATATGTAGATAGCAACATTGCCCTGGGGCAAAAAAGGCTTTCCATAATAGATGTGGCCGGTGGCAGGCAGCCGATATTCAGCGAGGACAGACGAAGGTGTGTTATATGCAACGGTGAGATTTACAATCACCTCGCCTTAACCCAAGTTTGACACCCCCT
>DEIJ01000025.1 GCA_002352365.1 Dehalococcoidia bacterium UBA2777
ATCAGCATCGAAGCAGCATGGGAGGCCATCCCCTCGAACTCGACCACACTCCCTATGCCCTGGAAACTGGCCACCAGGAGCTTATTCAACTGCTCCTCAACATAAGACTGGGCTCTATTCATGTCGGCCAGACTTCTCTCCTGCATGCCGCAGAACAGACGAATATGGGATACATCGACATAATCCTCAAGCATGCCCCAATCAACTGCTTTATCTTTACCAAATATCTTGATGGCGTAGTTTACTACCTCTCGAGTATCCATCATCTGGCTGAGGCAGCCCCGACATGCTGAGCGCAGGTTTAGCTTAGCCTGGTAGGCTTCAAACTCCAGCCCGCACTTCCCTTTGGCCTTCTTCAAATTGCACGGCCCCATGTGACAATCATGGCAAATCTCCTGAGGCTCAGTGTATAAGGGGGGGTAGAAGGTTCCCAGAAACTCCCTGTCCCAATCCGCTATATCGGCGGCATCAGCGAAGGGAAACAGCCGCTCATCAAACTGGATATAGTGCTCCATGTTCCAATCTGTTTCTATCGCCTCGGCTACAATATCCTCTACCCCGCGAATATCATGAACCACAGTAGCCGGATCGATCATATAATCTGAGCGCCCGATGTGGACCATCCCTCTCTTTTTCTCCATATGATCCCTCCTTCTTGTAAACTTTTATCTAGTAACCCTAATCTGAATTGCCTCCCCTTCAAGAACCTAACCTGCTCTTCCACGCCTAGTTTTGCTACGATTCCGCTTTGCCTGAGAACTAAGTTATAAATACCCCTAATAGGTAATAGGCTCATCTACCAGTTTTTGAGTGCTAATCTAACATAATAGCAATACCCCACACCTCGGGGGAGGGAAGCCTTCTACAGCACCTCTTATCCCCTTAGCTACCTGACGCTTCCCCTCATAGATATTGTTACCCCACCCAAGGGCCCTCTGAACTACCCCCATTAGTAGGCGGTGGGTTCCGCCTGCCCTACAAAGCATTTGGGACACACCTTCCTTACTTCCTTTCCCTTGCGTAGAGGGGATAGAGAGGTGTCCGCTTTAACCATAGAGCGCGGGTTGTAATCCATGAGGTGTAAAACCTTGGCGCAGCCATCACACAGCGGAACACCACAATTGGCGCAAGTAAGTGTTGCCTCACTTTTATTACACACCGAACAAAGTTTCACCTCAGCCATAGTAAGCCTCCTTTATCTATTTTTAGCCAGAGGAATGGGCAGCCATCCTTTCTTCAATAAGAGTACTGGTCAAGCTTTCAGCGCCGACGAAATAGGTTCTCCCTTTACCTATCCGGGCTATCCTTCGCATCAGCTCTGGGTCGGCTGATTCCTCATTGATGCACACGGTGGAAATGGTAATCCCTTTCCTTGCCGCTCCGGCTGCCTGCCTGAGAGCATATTTCTGAGGAGAGGGATGGGGCACGTTGGCATCTCCATCGGAGATGAGGATAATGTGCTGGTTGGCACGCCCCCGCCGATGGTGGCCGAAAAGCTCAGTTGCCTTCATAATTCCATAGCCGATATTAGTGAAGGCGTTTACATGTAGATCGAGGTCAATTATCCGCCTGGTTAGCCGATGGGGATTTGCAGTGATATCCACTACCACACCGGCCAGATTTGAGAAGGATACTACCCCTACCCTATCTCCATAGCGAGAGGCAGCCAGCGACAAGGCAATTGCCGACTGTTTAGCATACCAAAGTTTGGCCAACTGACGCATCGTCCCTGATAGGTCAACCAGCAAGATCATATCCATCTTGGCACGAATATCCTTGGTGGTAACCATGATATCATCCTTAGTTATCTCCTCCCGCCGATTGTGGATCGCCTCCCTGATACTCTCCTTTAGGGAAATATCTCGGTATCTATCACCAAAGCGGAAGTGCCTGGTCCCCACCTCCCTTCCTTCACCAATGCTCAATCTCTTGCCGGTGCTATGCCTTCCATAGCCGGAGACATAGCTTCTTCCCCATAATTTGGGGGTCAGCCTCTCCAAAAGCAGATTGATCCCCTTCCGGCTTAGCTCCCAGCCGAAACCGGTATGCTCCAGGATCTTACATCGCTCCAGATATTCCAAACTCTGGGCCAATGCCTCCCTCTCCAGCTCTCGCCTCATCCTCTCTATCCTCTCCTCACGCTTTCTCACCTCATCTAAATCCAGCAGCATCTCCTCGGTGATGTTGTCTGCCCTGAATCGCTCTGGATAAAGCTCTTCTAGGTGCTGCATCATCTGCTGCATCAGTTGCGCCAACTTGGAGTCAGAGTGATACTGTACCCTTTTTAGCAGCATATCGAAGGCACCACTCCTGAGCGGTATCCTAAACTTCGCATCGCTGGCAATCTCCTCAACCAGGGCAAGCATATCCTCCTTGGAGAGGCCAATTTCTTCCTCTCCCTCAGCCCCCAACACTTGATCAAGAATCTCCTCAATAATTTTCTCTCTTTTCCCCGGGAGGTCAGCATGGGGGGCAAGTTCCAGGCGATGAGGTAGAGAGGGAAATGCCCCTGCTCTCAAAAGTTCCCCTTCATCAACATCCTTTATCTCTTGAAAAGTGGACATGAGCTCAGTATACCTAAGTGTTCCCCGTGTGCTCACACCCCGGTCCACTTCGGCATGCGTCCTCGTCCGGCCAACAACATCCACTGCCTTATCCACAATGGTCTCAGCCAGCATCTCCCCTGGCTGAACCTCCGCCAGGTTAGCTAGAACTAGCTCTTTCTCTCGGGTAGCGTCATCCACATAGCCAAGGGTGATTACATCAAAATACTCCAGGATGCCTAGGGGTAATAGACCCAAAACCTTCTCATTGCCAGTAGCTAGCACCAATATGTCTAGGGGTATCTTTTCATCATAAGCCCCGATAGTTATTGTGCCCCCCTCCAGGGCATAGAAAAGAGTGTTTAACACTCTCTCTGGCATCCTATCTATCATGTCGATAAGTAGTATACCCCGATTAGCTCTGAGGAGCTTACCCGGAGAGAAGGCCAAAACAGAATAGATACCCTCCCGTAAGGCAGTATCGGGGTCCAGAGCGCCAATCAAATCTTCAGGGACTAGCTCTCCTCCACCTTGCACCCGCTTTACTCGTTCGCTTGCCGGAAGGATACGCACTGTCGAGCTTTTACCCTGGCTCATTTTTGCCAGGCACCACGGACAAGTGGGCGAGCTTGGCAGGCAATTTAAGGGGCAATCCTCCACCACCTCAATATCAGCTAAGATACTGCTGAGGCGATTGGCCACCACTGTTTTGCCACAACCAGGGGGGCCAAGTATCAAAAGGTGATGTCCACCGCTAAGGCTGGAGAGGATAGCTTCCTTCTCCTCATCTCTAATTTGCAGACCATGAAACAGAGCTTGCTTAAACTCCCCACCACCTTGCTGAATGGAGGTGAAAATTTCCTCTCTAAGCATATTTTACATCCTCCCCCTCAAGGCTATTTATAGTCTCCCGCCCAACTCTGTACAACACTCCCTTCTCGCCCTCCCCCCTGGCGAGGGAGGAGTATAAGGGATTTTGCGGCTAACTACAGTTTCCTTTCGGGGTGCTTGCAGTATTTGTCCCTAAAAACCGCCGTAGGGGCGGACAGAAGATGTCTGCCCCTACCGTCTTAGGTATCTCTTACTCGTACCCAGGCCAATCATCACCAGGGAGTGGCACCTCTTGTGGCTGGGGCTCGCCATTTACCCAGTATTTCTCCACGATGGGGTGCTTCTTTTTGCGCAGCACCTCTATCAGCTCAACTGGATCTATGGTATCCTCCTCGGTGGCGATGGCATTATAGACCTCCTCGGGAATGCTATCGGCAAGCTCGAGTTTAAGATCCTTGGGCAGCCAGACTATGCGATTCCAACCACCATCCCCCTGGATAAACCTGGGAGTCCTCATAGATAAAACAGCCAACCCCTTGAAGCCATGGTTCTGGCTCCCACCACTCATCAAGCCAGCCATCTTGGAGAAGGTAAGCCCTATTGGTGTATCTCCAAAATACCTTCTTTGAACAAGTCCGATCCCATCAACCTGAGGGATATAGAAGCCTCCCGCTTCAAATCAACCTCAGTTGGTGGTCGAATACTTGATGATAGAATGGAGATGAAAATGCTTATGACGGTGCCCCGACTTCTCCCATATGGCCTCATCAATACCTTTGTACCAGCCCAGCATTGAGTCAAACACCTCACCTCTAGGGGCTTCAAAGATGTACCCTTGGGGGTCCATCTCATAGATTGACTTGCAGGCGGCATAGGTTACCATGCCACAGTAAGGGACGATACTCGGCGTGACGATACAAGCATGGTTAGGAGCGATCATGCGGCACAGGGTGCAGCCATAAAACATATCCACATCCTCATCCACCATCTCCCTGGCCTTAGCCTCAATGGCCTCCCACTTTGGCCTGGTCTCTTTAAGCATTTCATCTATCAGGTCTGCTCCGCCCATCTCCGGGGTGGCCACTACGAATCTGACCTCGCATGCCTCCACTATAGAGCACATAGTTAACACCGACGCCCGGATAGCTTGACCCAAAATCTTAAAGCTCATCTTGGGGGCTATCGCCTTACTTACCCTGATCCATATGGTATCCTTGGTGCCGGTGAACATCCAGCCCTCGGTCCACATGACCCCCATCAGTATTCCCCTCAGGGCATAATCGGTCTGCTCTTCCTTAAGCTCAGAGCCCCAAATCCTGATGGTCATCGCCAAGGGGTAAGTTACCTCTGGCTCCTGTTCTGGAATGTCAGGGCCAATTAGCTCTATCCTGCCATCAACGATGTCATCCTCATCTACCACTCTATAGGCATCGAAGAAGCTCATATAATTGGTTTTCGGCCCGCCATACTCAGCCCAATATTCCCCTTTACGGACATGGCTGAGATACCTTGGCCCGGTACCAATATCCTCCATCCCCTCATAGGCTGCTTCCAAATCGGTATCCAACTGCCATACATGAGTTGGTGGAGGAAGCTTTGCTTTATACCAGGCTTTTGGTTCTGTACCCATCAATAACACCTCCTCTCTTTTTTTTATATACCGACTCCAAAGTCTTGCTCAAAAACCATCTCACCCTATATATCACCCCCCTTCTCTTAGGCAGCACAGCCCACCAGGCGCTGGCACATCTCACTTACTGCTATGGAGGCAGGCGAATCCTCAGGAATCTCGATCAC
>DEIJ01000050.1 GCA_002352365.1 Dehalococcoidia bacterium UBA2777
GGGCCTTGCCCCTCGCAACGACATACCTATTTTCATGATTCGCTGGTGGGCAACCGCCCATGATGGTTTACTTTGGAGAGATTTGGTTTAGCTTCCTCATTAAGCGCGATTTACGGCGAGCGGCATTATTCGGGTGGATAACCCCTTTTTGGGCCGCCTTATCTAAGGTGCTAATTGCTTGGACAGTTGCCTTGCTGGCAGTGTCCCGCTCTCCAGCAGCAATAAGTTTTTCTGCTCCGGCGAGGTAAGTCTTAGCAGCACTGCGAATAGATTTATTGCGAAGTCGCTTTTTAGCTGCTATACGTGTTGCTTTTTGAACTTTGGGCATTCCTCCTCCTCATACCTTCTAGCCTCTTATCTTTTCACTCCATAACACGGGTTACGCTGGTTATGCCATTAATTCCCTCAAGTTTAGACAACAACTGACTCAGCTGAGTGATGCTCTTTACCTCCACAGTAAGGGATATAGAGGTAGAGTGATCATCATGGTCGCTGGAGTTCACCGTGGTGATATTCATCCTCTCTCCAGCTATGAGGGTGCCAATATCTCGCAGTAGCCCCATTCGATCCCAGGCATCAATGCGAATGGTCACCGGGTAAAGCTGGCCTACATGGCCCCAATCAACGGGAATCAGCCGTTCCTTCTCATCTTCGTGGACAATGTTAGGACAATCACGGCGATGGACTGTTACTCCCCTAGTGCGGGTGATGTAACCAATAATTTGGTCTCCAGGCAACGGATGGCAACAATAGGCTAGGCGAGTAAGTAGCTGCCCCACCCCTAATACCTGGATGCCTGATGAACTCAGCGAAGCTGTGGAGGTGCCTTCAGGAGAACGAGGCTTCTCCCGCTGGACGGCTAACTTCAGGGCGATTTGATTTATGCTAATCTCACCACAACCAAGAGCAGCGTAAAACTCGTCCACCGATTCGTATTTAAACATGTGGGTGATCTCTTCTCGACTGCTGAGGCTAAGTCCGAGGCGGTGTAATTCCCTGTCCAATGCCTCCTTACCTCGGGCGACATTCTCCGGCCGTTCCTGTTTTTTGAACCACTGTCGAATCTTTTCTCTGGCACGAGAAGTCTTAATGTAGCCCAAGTAGGGATTGAGCCAGTCTCGGCTAGGACCCTTATTCCTTTTAGCAGAGATAATCTCTACAGTATCACCATTGTGAAGTTGATAAGTAAGGGGCACTAGCCTTCCATTAACCTTCGCCCCAATACAACGATGACCTAAATCGGTATGAATTCGGTAAGCGAAATCTAGAGGTGTAGAGCCTACTGGTAAGTCCTTTATCTCCCCCTTAGGAGTATAAACAAAGGTCTGATCATTAAAAATATCTGTCTTTACAGATCGTAAAAACTCGCTAGTCTGGCCCAGTTCCTTATGCCACTCGATAATTTGGCATAACCAGGCAATTTTTTGATCAAACTGCACATCCTGTGGTTTTACCCCCTCTTTGTAATACCAGTGGGTGGCAACACCATATTCGGCGGCACGATGCATCTCCCAAGTTCGAATTTGTATCTCCAGAGGGGTAGTGCCAAAACTCATTACTGTAGTATGCAGTGATTGGTAGCCATTTTCCTTAGGGTTAGCAATGTAGTCATTGAACTCAGCACTAAGCGGATGCCACAAGTTATGGATGAGACCTAAGGCATGGTAGCAATCCTCCACCTCGTCTACTAAGACACGGAGAGCCAGAATGTCACCGATATCATTGAAGTCCTTACCCTGGGAGGCATACTTCCCCATCTTGCAGTATATGCTATAAATGTTCTTCGGCCGGCCGGCAATTTCCGCCTTTAATGCTGCTTTCTCTAGCTCCTTGGCTAATGTTTGAATTGCCCGGGCGATAAGCGCCTCGCGTTCAGCTTGCCGCTTAGCCACCAAATGCTCAATATGGCGATATTTTGCCGGCTTCAGGTAGAAGAAAGACAAGTCATCCAATTGCCACTTTAGCTCCCAGATGCCTAAGCGATGAGCTAAGGGGGCATAGAGTTCTAAGGTCTCTCGGGCAATGGCGTGTTGTTTACTGATGGGCAGAGCTCCTAAAGTACGCATATTATGCAATCGGTCAGCCAGCTTGATAAATACTACTCGAATGTCTTCCGCCATGGCCACCAGCATTTTCCGTAAGCTTTCAGTATATGACTTATTATCGCTAACTCCTGCTTGCCACGAAATCTTGCCTAACTTGGTAACGCCATCTACTAACTTGGCAATTTCTGCCCCGAACCTAGCCTCAATCTCCGACAAGGGTATTCCGCAATCCTCAGGTACATCATGCAGCAAGGCAGCAGCCAAAGAGCTGGTATCTAATCTCAAGTCAGCGAGGATAGAGGCCGTCTCCAACGGGTGTTGTAAATATGGCTCTCCAGACTGGCGCAATTGGCCCTGGTGAGCTTTAAGGGCAAACTCGTATGCCTGCTCTAACACACTCATTCTCTCCGCAGGCAAATATTCCCTTACCTTTTCCATAAACTGGGTAACTTCCATCCCCTGCCTCTCTATTTGAGTATACTTTTATCGTTCTATTAAATCAAACCGCGGCCGGAGTTGACAAGTGGGGGGGAATTTCTTATTATGTGGGGCAAAAGGGGGGGAAGTGGTGAGAAAAGAACAGAATGGGGTTTACCGCCAAGATGTTTTTCGGCGAGTACGAGTATAAAATTGATGCCAAAGGGAGAGTCGCTATTCCCCCCAAGTTCAGAGAGGAGTTCGGCTGGGGGCTAGTATTAAGTCGAGGCATGGAGCTCTGCATAGTTATTTATCCTTTAACCGAGTGGGAGAGAATTGCTCAGAAGCTGGTCGACCTGCCCCCAACCCGTAGCAAAGCGAGAAGAGTGAATCGGTTTACCTTTGCCACTGCCTTTTATGCAGAGCTTGATACCCAGGGAAGGATTGTCTTGCCCGGGCCATTACGCCAATACGCTGAGATAGGCAGTAGCGTAATTATAGCCGGAGTAAATAATTACGTAGAACTTTGGAGCAAGGCGAATTGGGAATCAGAACAGGCATTGATGGAGGAGCAAGCGTGGCAGCTTAGCGAGGGAATGGAGATACGCTAATGATAACTCATGGCTTAACGAGGTATCATATCCCGGTTCTTGTTGAGGATGTTATTGAGCAACTTAAGGTTCAGCCGGGGGGGCGTTATGTCGACTGTACTGTAGGGACGGGAGGACATACTGCGGCTATCTTGGAGAAGAGCTCACCAGGGGGGCAGTTATTAGGTCTCGATGCCGACCTTGAGGCGATTAGGCTGGCCCAGACGAGGCTTCAACCCTACGGTGGGGCATTTCTCTTGGTAAATGACAATTTCAAAAATCTAGCTGCTATCTGTGCAAGATATAACTTTCGTCCAGTGCATGGCATTTTATTTGACTTGGGGATGTCTTCAGTCCAGCTTGATAGTGCTAATCGAGGATTTAGCTTCAAGGTTGATGCCCCCTTAGATATGCGTTTCGACCCTTCCCAAGACCTCACTGCCGCAGATATTGTCAATACTTATTCCAAGCCTGAACTTGTGTCTATCATCGAGGCATATGGAGAGGAGCCTAGAAGTAGCCAAATAGCAAGGCAGATCCTGCTGAATCGTCCTATCAACACCACCCTTCAACTTGCTCAAGCTATAGAACAAGCAGTGGGGGGGAATAGGAGAAAAACTCATCTGGTGACTAGAGTCTTCCAAGCGTTGCGTATCGCCACCAACCAGGAACTAAGCTGCCTGGAACAAGCCTTGCGGCAAGCAGCTGATCTCCTTGGCTTGGGAGGGAGGATAGTGGTGATTAGCTACCATTCCTTGGAGGATCGTTTGGTCAAGGAGTTTTTTCAACAAGAGTCAAAGAACTGTCTCTGCCCCCCTGATATACCTATCTGTGTTTGCGGACATACCTCTAGCTTAAAGATAGTTACCAAGAAAGTAGTTACCCCACAACTTCCTGAGATAGAGGCTAATTCCCGCAGCCATAGCGCTAAATTGAGAGCAGCGGAGCACATCTAAACCAGTCCTCAAAAAGTCTGGCCACTTTTTGGGGGAAATTTATTAGAACGGATGTTCCACCCCATTTTC
>DEIJ01000068.1:0-24038 GCA_002352365.1 Dehalococcoidia bacterium UBA2777
GGCACTAGTGGCTGGCTCCAAGTATCGGGGTGAGTTTGAGGAAAGGCTCAAGGCTGTTTTAAAGGAAATTCAGCAATCACAAGGGGAGATTATCCTGTTTATCGATGAGCTTCACACTGTGGTGGGAGCCGGTGCTGCCGAAGGCGCCGTAGATGCTTCCAACATGCTGAAGCCGATGCTAGCCAGAGGGGAACTCCACTGCATTGGAGCTACCACCTTGAATGAATATCGCAAGCATATCGAAAGGGACGCTGCTTTGGAGCGCCGCTTCCAGCCAGTGCTAGTAGACGAGCCCACGGTGGAAGAGACTATCAGCATTTTGCGCGGTCTCAAAGAGCGCTATGAGGTTCATCACGGTGTCAAGATCAGGGATTCGGCGCTGGTAGCTGCCTCAGTCCTTTCACATCGCTACATCACTGACCGCTTTTTGCCTGACAAGGCTATAGATCTCGTCGATGAAGCAGCTTCAAAGCTGCGAGTCGAGATCGATAGTATGCCTGCCGAGCTGGATGAGGTGGAACATCGCCTCAGGCAACTTCAGATCGAGCGTGAAGCATTGAGGAAGGAGCAAGATAATGTCTCCCGGGAACGCCTGGCTAACCTGGAGAAAGAACTAGCCAGTCTCGAGGCACAAGAAAGTGGTCTCAAATCTCAGTGGCAACAGGAGAAAGAAGCTATTCAAGATATCCGCCACATCAAGGAGCAAATCGAGCAAGCTAGGATAGAGGTGGAGCGAACTGAGAGGATGGCCGATTTGGAGCGGGCGGCGCAACTCAAGTATGGGCACTTGGTGGAGTTAGACCGTCAGTTGAAGGAGAAAGAGGCACATCTTGTCGGGCTGCAAAAAGAGCAGAAAATGCTCAAGGAGGAAGTGGATGAGGATGATATCGCTGAAGTGGTCAGCCGCTGGACGGGAATCCTGATAAGCAGACTGATGGAAGGTGAAATCCACAAGTTGCTTAATATGGAACCGCGGCTGCACCGCCGGGTAGTAGGCCAGGATGAGGCGATTATTGCCGTAAGTAATGCTATCCGCCGAGCTCGAGCTGGACTTCAAGATCCTGATCGCCCTTTGGGTAGCTTCATCTTTCTCGGCCCCACTGGCGTTGGCAAGACAGAGTTAGCCCGAGCTTTGGCCGAGTTTCTCTTCGATGATGAACGAGCTATGGTGCGCCTTGACATGTCCGAGTATATGGAGAAACACACTGTGTCACGGCTTATCGGTGCTCCCCCGGGATATATAGGCTATGATGAAGGGGGGCAACTTACCGAAGCTATACGGCGTCATCCCTACTCGGTAGTTCTCTTCGATGAGATCGAGAAGGCTCATGCCGATGTATTAAATGTTCTGCTGCAAATTCTCGACGATGGCCGATTAACCGATGGCCATGGGCGCACCGTGGACTTCAAGAATGTAGTGGTCATTATGACTTCAAATCTAGGTAGTCACTGGTTCACTGAACAGGGCCCTGGCCAAGAGGAAGAGGTTCGTCACCAGGTGAGGGAAGTCCTTAAGAGCCACTTTCGCCCTGAGTTCCTTAATCGAGTGGACGAAATCATCATATTCCACTCGTTGGGTCGAGAGCAAATCAAGCAGATTGTAGACATCCAGATGGCTAATCTCAGGCAGCGCCTTAACACTCGGCACATGGAGGTGCAATTGACTGAGGCAGCCAAAGAGTTGATCGTGGCTGAGGGATATGATCCTATGTATGGTGCTCGCCCCCTCAAGCGTACCATCCAGAGGCGGATTCTCGATCCTCTGGCGCTTAAGGTGCTGGAAGGAACTTTCAAAGATGGAGATAGTATACTGGTTGATGCACTGGGGAGTGAAATCGTCTTTCGGAGTGCCCCAGAGGCAGGGGAATCACCGCCGATAGCTTCTGAGCTCGCTGCTTAGATAAACGCCCAGATAGCAAAGGTCTTCGGTAGGTAGATAGTGAGGGACGGCAGCATCAAATAGGATATTGACCCCAGGTGCCACCTCCTCGTCTCCGAGATAGAGGAGGCAAGCCAGTGGAACTCGCGGCAGGCCTAAAAATCTGAAGGCCGCATCGCCACTGCGGCTCATAAGGTTTCCGCCAAGAGAGAGACAGGCTTGGCGGAAACCTTCAATGTCATTTCCGAAGGTTTGCACCAAGGAGCGGATGGCCAAGTTATAAAATTGTCCGCTAAACAGATGGCCCCCGGGGAGATAGCGGTAGGTGATCCACTGGTCGGCAACTGCCGCCCCATCAGCAGTGAACAGGTAGTGCAGCAGGACTAACTGTAACTCCTCAGGAGGCGAGCTTCGGTCATGGGCACCTTCTATCCTAACTTCGGGATAATGAACTAAGAAGGTTTGGTCGAACAGTGGTAAGTGAAATTTCCCCCCGACGAACTCGGCCCCGCTTTTGGAAGCCACCACATAGGGGCTAATCTGCTTCATCTCTCTTAATGCTTTTTCCATAGCCAGGTCAACGTTCATCTTGCTATACCTACATAAGCCAGGGATCAAGACGGTGGAGGGCTTGTTCCTTTTCGCTGAAGTCGACTTTGGCTCGGCGTACTGCCCTGGCTAAGATTTCAATGCTTTGGTCATAAGCTTGGCGATCAACAGGAAAAGGATAGCCATCCTTTCCGCCGTGGGCAAAGCTATAGCGTGCCGGGTCATGAAAACTTGCCTTAACTCCGTAGACCAACTCAGCAATTAAGCTTAACGCCCGCATTGTTTTCGGCCCCACACCTTCCACTCCGAGTAGCTCCTCGAAGCTTTGCGGCTGGCGCTCACGGAGGAAAAAGAGAGGTTTTTCCAGTTTATCGGGGTGAATATCTTGGAGGCTGAGCTGATGGCGTCGGGGGAGGTCTAGCCGCTTGAGAGTTTTCAACTCAGCTAAAATCACCTCTGGCCTCTGCTCAGTAACGATATCAGTGAGAGCAATTCGTGCTGGAGTGCTTTGGCGGCAAACCAGATTCAATACTCCCCCTCCTTGCTGCTGGGAACAAATAGCGGCATGGGGCTCACAGACAAAATCAGTCACCTTCTCCCCTAACCAGTGGTATCTCCGAGCGTAGTGGGTGCTCTCATTCATCCCTTGTTGCACTACGCTCCATGAGCCGCTGGCGGTAAACAAAAAGGTATGGTGATAAAGCTGGTAGCCGTCCTGGAGAGCTGAGTTGTCTACTTTAGCGGCAAGCTTACTGGCGTATACTAACTGCCTCGGGTCTACCAGGATGGCATCTGCCAAGCTTTGTATCTCAGCCGGGGTTTGTCTTGAGGTTCGTCCTTTGCCCCCAGCGACAAAAAAGCCTAGTTCCTTGTCCAGTCCCTTTATCCCTTCTTTGAGCGCCCCGCAAAGGACGGTGGTGACCCCGCTTGAATGCCAGTCATAGCCCAAAACACAGCCGAAAGCTTGAAACCAGCAGGGGTCGGAGAGTCGGCGGAGCATCTCTTCAGGGCCAAACTCAGCCACAATAATGGAGCTGATCTCTCGAGCTAGCTTGGTCATCCGATCAAAAAGCCACCGTGGCACCTGGCCATAATGCAATGGCAGACTAGCCAAACCTGTTCTGGTAACTGAACTAATCACTAGACTCCTCTCTTAGGATAATACCACGATGGAAATATAAGTATCAAATGGCTGTTGTAATGCCTGTCAATCTGTAGTACTATTAAAGGCGGCGATGTTATCGGCCGCGGGGCGAAGTGTAGGCGGTTCTCCCTGAAAAGTTTGCCTGTCCTTTTTCGGGGGTAACTGTTGAGGGAGGGACAGATGTGTGAAGCTGTTGTTTATCTTGCTGATGGAGGAGAAGAGAAGGAAATCATGCGGGAGGTTGAATTCCTCGAGGTTGAAGGGGAACAACTACTGTTGAGCAGCCTTTTCGGCAATGAAAGGAAGTTACGAGCCAGAGTCAAGAGCATCAATTTTGGGCGGCATAAGGTCATCGTTGAGCAGATTCATTAATCGGCGGGCTTTTCAACTGATGTGGGGGAACAAGTCTCCCAAGTTAATGAGGCCTCATGCAAGGATTGTGGTACCTGGGCTACTGCCTGCCCTAGCGGGGTTATTACCTTTAAAACACTTGACTACCAAGGCAATTATGGCTGAGATCGGGGGGTGCTAGTATGAGCTTTGAGCCCAAAATCGTGGGGTTTTTATGCAACTGGTGTTCTTATGCTGGGGCTGATCTGGCCGGTGGCTCGCGGCTAAAATATGCCCCCAACATAAGACTGGTGCGAATTATGTGTAGCGGTCGAGTAGATCCTACCTTTGTCCTCAAGGCGTTTGAGCAGGGGGCTGATGGCGTTCTGATCTCTGGCTGACACCCTGGGGAGTGTCATTACCAGTCTGGTAATTTTAAGGCGGCACGGCGCATTCCTTTGGTTGCCAAAATGCTAAGCCAGTTGGGGGTTGAGGAGGAGCGAGTACGCTTAGAGTGGATCTCTGCTTCGGAAGGTGATCGCTTTGCCTCTATTGTCAACCAGATGACAAACGAGATAAGAGAACTTGGCCCGCTAAATCACTCTAAAGGATAAATCAACCTCTCCCATGCTGTCTTCAAAAACCAAGACGGGGTGGGGGAGGCTATTTGTGATTGCTAAATTGGGGGGGGAGTGAAGGGATTTTTCTCGTCGCGAGGTGAGTTTTATTTGGGATTAGTAACGGTAGCCTGTGTGGCTTTTGTGATGCCCATGCTGGTCACCCTCGAGGTCTCTAGTGGCTGGGCATTTCTGGGCTATATATATCTCCCTTTTGGCCTCGGGATAATGATTCATTCTTTCTATCGTGAGGAGAAAGAGCAACTCAAGTAGGAAGGAGGGAGCAGCATGCCATTCCGAGAGATAGGCTGGGAGATCAGCCAGTGGTGGATCGTTTACATCCCAGGGATTCTGGCGGTGATAGCTATTGGCTATGGAGGATATGAGCGTTATCGCCTGTGGCGTTTGGGAAAACCAGCCAGTATATTTGAAAACCTCGGTGGGAGAATAAAATCGTTTATCAATCCTGCAATATTCGATGGCTTTGCCCATAGGAGGTTGTTTGGGGTTACTTTTGACTTCAGCGGAGTGAGAAGTCTGTCTAATGAACTTAGAGAAGGAGTCAGTTTCTTCCCCCCGAAAATTGCCACTAAGCACCCTCTCGGCGGACTGATCCGTTCTGCAGTTAGCCCCTTCATTCCCAAGGAGTTCTACCCAGGAATAATACATTTCCTCCTCTTCGGAGGTGCTGGCTTGCTCCTGCTGGGCACTGCAATGGATGTCGTCGCCCATTATGACTATCCCTTTATGCGTGGGGCAACCTATCTAGGCTTCTCCCTGGTTAATGATCTCGGCGGTGTATTTATGCTCCTCGGGGTGATTTTAGCCCTCATCAGGAGATACATTCAACGGCCGCAGAGATTAACCAATACTGCTGAGGATGCCTTAATCCTGGGTTTAATCTTTGTTGTGGTTCTTAGTGGCTTTATTCTCGAGGGATTCCGAATTTGTGCGGTGGCCTCTCACACTGAATTAGCCCAACCCGGCTGGGCAAGGTGGAGCTTTTTAGGCTATGCCCTATCCTTAGCTTTCGACAACTTAGCCCCGGCAACACAACTGGTATGGTATCAATGGCTATGGTGGGGGCATATGGTGTTTACTATGGGGGTAATCATCTATATCTCTCTTGCCTTCAGTAAACTGACCCATATCATAGTTGCCCCGCTGAATGTATTCTTCCGATCCTTAAGACCCAAGGGGGCATTGGTTCCCATCCTCAACTTGGAAGAGGCGGAGAGTTTCGGCGCAGAGAAAATTGAAGATTTCACCTGGAAGCAGCTCATGGATCTTGATGCTTGCACCGGCTGTGGACGCTGTCAGGATAATTGCCCGGTATACCTAAGCGGTAAAGCTCTTTCTCCTAAGAAGCTGATCCAAGACCTCAAGAGCCATCTGGAGGAAAAAGGTAGGAAATCCCAAAATAACTCTCGAAGCTTAATTGGCGAGGTGATCAGCGAGGATGATATCTGGGCGTGTACTACTTGTCGCGCTTGTCAACAAGTTTGTCCGGTATTTGTGGAACATATTGATAAGACCATTGAGATGCGACGTTACCTAGTGCTCTCAGAATCAAGATTTCCGGAAACTGCTATGGGAGCTCTGACAAGTATTGAGACCAGAGGCCATCCCTGGAGAGGAACTACCGCCGTGAGAACAGATTGGGCCGATGGGCTGGGGATCAAGGAGCTCTCACAGGATAGTGAGATAGATATCCTCTATTGGGTTGGTTGCACTGAAGCCCTTGAGGATCGCAGTATGAAGGTAGCCATTGCTGTGGGCAAGATACTGAAGAAAGCTGGGATCAAATTCGGCATATTGGGTTCTGAGGAAACTTGCTGTGGTGAGCCGGCACGGAGAATGGGAAATGAATATCTTTTTCAGATCCAAGCCCAGCGAAACATTGAACTGCTCAAAAGTTACCAGGTGAAAAAGATCATCACCGCTTGCCCCCATTGCTTTAATACCATCAAGAATGAATACCCCCAGTTTGGCGGCGAATTTGAGGTTATTCACCACACCGAGTTTATTGCCAACCTAATCAAAAACGGCAGAATTGAGCCTTTTATGAGGCTAGACCAAAAAGTGACCTATCAGGACTCTTGCTATTTGGGGCGTTATAATGGCATTTATGATGCACCGCGGGAAATCCTCGCCTCTATCCCGAGGCTTAATTTGACTGAAATGGCCTGGCGGAAAGAGAAAGGCTTTTGCTGTGGTGGTGGTGGTGGGCGGATGTGGATGGAGGAGCAGGGCACCAGGGTAAATCATATGCGCACCGAGGATGTAATCAAAACTGGTGCCCAGATAGTAGCTACTGCCTGCCCCTTTTGTTTGCAGATGTTTGAGGATGGCATAAAGGCAAAAGGTGTCGAGGAATCCCTCAAGGCTATGGACATTGCTGAGTTGATCAACTTGGCGATTCCGTCCGAATAAGTGGATATTCGAGGAGAATATTAGTAAGCTGAAGTAGCAGTAACTAAAGCAGTAAATCCTCCGCTTAGCCGTCGGCCTTTGCTGCTGGTATCAGATACCTGAGCGGAGCGTCTCTTGGAGGAAGGGAAGCGGTGCAAATTGCTTTCATTGGTGGTGGGGTCATGGCTGAAGCCATGATCCGAGGCATTCTGGATAAAGGCTTGGCTGAATCTCGTCATCTTGTGGCTAGCGATATTGATGCCCAGCGACGCGCCCTGTTGAGCCAAGAGTACGGGCTGGCAACTTTCCAAGATAACTGTTCTGCTGCCAAGCATGCTGAGGTAATTGTTTTGGCCATCCAGCCCTACTCACTTGCTCAAGTTATGGGAGAACTTGGGGGGCATGTTCAACCTGAGCAGTTGGTGCTTTCTATCGTGGCTGGGGTCGGCATGGCTACTATTAGCCAAGGATTGAGGCATGAAATTATCGCTCGTGCTATGCCAAATATGCCTGCCCAGATTGGCGAAGGGATAAGTGTGTGGACGGTAGCCAGCGGGGTGAATGAGAGCTACCGGGAGAAGGTTCGCAGCCTATTGAATGTTCTGGGCAAGGAATTATTTGTCGGGGATGAAAGATACCTCGATATGGCTACTGCGGTGAGTGGGAGTGGGCCGGCTTATGTTTTGGTGATCATTGAATCACTTATTGATGCTGCGGTACACATTGGTCTACCTCGCCAGGCAGCCAAGGAGCTGGTGCTGCAAACGATCTTGGGGACAACGAATGTGGTGAACAGGTGGAATAAGCATCCTGCTGAACTGCGTGACCTTGTTGTCTCCCCGGGAGGAACAACTGCCGCTGGTTTGCTCCAATTGGAGCAGGGCGGCTTACGAGCTACGCTCAGCCGGGCTATAATCGCCGGCTATGAGAAGGCCAAGAGCCTGGGAGGAAAAGTATAGCAATAGTAGTCATCTTTGTCAATTTTATTGGTATCCTGTGCGAGATACTCACCTTCGCTATTGTAATTCGAGCTATCTTATCTTGGTTTTCCCCTCGTCCCAATCATCCGATGATGGTTATTCTGGGGCAGATAACTGAGCCCTTTCTGGCCCCCTTGCGTCGTGTTGTCCCCAGGGTGGGGATGCTAGACATCACGCCGCTCGTTGCCATTATCCTCCTCCAGTTAATTCTGTTCTCCTTGCCTTAGCCGCTTTTGGGGAAGTTGTTTGCAAATCCATAGCGCGGTATAATCTTCCTATAGGGTATCCTTAGAATGAACTGGCTAGATGTACTTATTATAATTATTTCAGTTGCTTTTGCCTTTATTGGCCTACAGCATGGCTTGCTTAGAGCTATGTTTACTGTGGCAGGGTTAATCGGTGGCATTTACTTGGCGGGCCAGTACTATAGGAGTGTTGCCGAACAACTTTTCGGCTCAGGAAGTGGAGCTGAGATCGGTGCCTTCGGCCTTATTTTAGTGGCTGTTGTTGTAGTAGCAAACTTAGTTAGCTTACTTTTGCAGCGGCTGTTAAGTCCTCTAAAGATTAGCGGAGTAGTGGATAGGGGGGGAGGATTTGTCTTCGGACTGGGGGTAGGGGCAATAATGTGCGCGGCTATTTTAACTATTATAACCAAGTACCCTTTCGGTGGCATAGAAGGCACTATTAGCCACTCATCTATTGCCGAGCTTTTAATCGACCGCCTTCCTTTACTGCTCGATCTGCTTCCTGAAGAATTTGATTTTTTGCGAGATTTTTTCGCCTGAATTTGAAAGATGGGGGCGCTTATGGCTAAAATAGATAGCTTCAGTTTTGGTTCAATCGTTATCAATGGCAAAAAGTATCGCCGTGATGTTATTATTCATCCCGAGGGTACAGTAGAGAAAAGAAAGGGGGGTATTTGGATGTTTGGCCCCCATTCCTTTAGTAAAGAAGAGATCGAGAGACTAAAAGAAACTGGCGCTGAGATAACCATTGTGGGAACAGGAACTAATAATAGGGCAGCCTTGTCTCCCGAGGCAGAAAAATACTCTCGGGCAGCTCAGCTCGATCTAATTGTCCTTCCCTCTCACGAGGCAGTCAATCGAATAAATCAGCTAATAAGCCAAGGAAAACGAGTAGCTGCTCTCCTCCACATAACTTGCTGACATACTTTAGCTAACTGCTGGAGTTTCCCCTGGGTGTAGCTTGTGCCACTTCTGCAGTAATTGCTCGTGGGTTTCTTTGTAGTCGGGATCAAGCACGCAGCAATCAACTGGGCATACTTCAACACATCGAGATATTTCAAACCAGCCGACACATTCAGTGCACTTATCAGGGTCGATCACATATATTGTTTCCCCTTCTTTGATCGCCTCATTCTTGCATTCCGGCTCACAAGCGCCACAACTGATACACTCCTCGGTGATCTTATACGCCATCTTGCCTACCTCCTTTCTGAGTTTGAATTCTTAGCAGGAACCTACAAATAGGGGCTTGGCACTCATTTTTCAACTAGAGGAAACCTCTTTGGGGGAGAGTTTCTCTCTCAGGGCAGCGGCTACATATTTAGGAACAAATGCCTCGATGCAACCTCCGCCTTGAGCTGCTTCCTTAAGTAGGCTAGAGCTGATAAATTGATGTTCAGCAGCAGCCATAAGACATACTGTCTCTATATCCGGAGAGAGCTTCTTATTCATCAGTGCCATGTCAAACTCTCGTTCGAAATCGGAACCTACCCGTAGCCCTCGGATGATAACCCTTGATCCCACCTCCTTGGCAAAGTCGACAGTGAGATTGGCATAGGATACTACTCGCACATTGGGGAGATGGCCTAGTGCTTTGCTCACCATCTCCACTCTTTCCCCAGTAGTAAACAGAAGGCGCTTAGGGGGAGAAGCGAAGACCCCGATAATCAATTGATCGACCAAGCCGGATGCTCGGCTAGCCACATCAATATGGCCATTGGTCACCGGGTCAAAGCTGCCGGGATAGAGTGCCACAATCATGTCAGCCCTCCTGGCCATAAATTGAAACCCAGGTATCACCATAATGCCGCTGCTTGACAAGTTGGAGCCATCTCAAGGTCAAGGGTAGCTGCTGATGTGAGGAATGTTGCACCACCACAGTCGCCTTTGCCCCCACAATTTTGGAGCCAAGCAATTCCTCCAAGGTATTGACTAAGGGGGGGCCACTATAAGGGGGGTCGGCAAAGATTATATCATATTCCTCCCCAAGCAGATGCAATGCCCGCTCTACCGGGCAGCAGTAGACCTTCGCTTGTGAGGTGAGCCTTAATCTTTCTAAGTTCTCCCCGATTACGGCACAACATCTAGGGTTCTGTTCTACAAAGTCTGCCCACTCAGCACCACGACTGAGTGCCTCAATCCCCAGGGCACCAGTGCCAGCAAACAGGTCAATCACTCGGGACCAGCTATTGGCAGTAGATTCTAGCATAGAGAATATTGCCCCCCGCACCAGTGCAGTGGTGGGGCGAATGGGGGACTTTCTTGGCGATTTAAGCCATTGTCCTTTTGCTTTACCGGCAATAACCCGCATCTTCAATTTAAGGAGCTGGGGAAATTCAAAACCCCTTACTATTATATCAGTAGTTTGCCTGTAGTCAAGTGTAAATTCTGAACTTGGGAGGTGGTTCGGACAAGGGGAAATCCATGGCCCTTGTGGGTGATCAGCGACTTTAACAACTCCATGTTGGAGAGTTATAATTGTGTCAGCAACACACAAATCAAGCTGTTCTGGGTGACCTGATGCATTGTGTTGGGGTAGATATAGTAGAAATAGCTCGGATCGAAGGGGCGGTAAGGAGATGGGGAGAGCATTTCCTCCACCATGTGTATACCCCGAGGGAAGTGGAGCTTTGCCACCATCGCCTTGCCTATCTAGCAGCTCGGTTTGCTGCTAAAGAGGCAGTGATGAAGGCATTAGGCGTCGGATTTACTGGTATTGGCTGGCGAGAAGTTGAAATCCTCCCTGGCTTAGGTGGCAAGCCTTCGATTTGCCTTTACGGCCGGGCGCAATCGAGAGCCCGGGAGCTCGGCTTAGGAGAGATAACTATCAGCTTATCTCATTCTGGTGACTATGCTATTGCCTGTGTAGTAGGATTTCCTATGACAGACTAAATCGTCCCGCGAGGTGAGCAATGAAAATTGTTACTGCCGACCAGATGCGAGAGATTGAGCGGCGTGCTGCTGAGATTGGCCTTCCCCCCCGAGTGCTTATGGATAATGCTGGGCTCGCTGTAGCTCAGGGGATTAGAGAATACCTGACGAATATTGAGGGGCGGCATATTTTAGTTCTGGTTGGTCCGGGCAACAATGGCGGAGATGGCTTGGTAGTTGCTCGTCACCTTCATGATTGGGGGGCAGGCGTTCTCCTCTACCTTTCCAGCCCAAGGCCGGATTCAGATACCAACTTTCAACTCACCCAACAGCGGACTATTCCCACTATTTTAGCCAGTCAAGATGATGATCTCGCTACCTTGTCGAGCTGGCTCCACTCAGCAGATGGGGTGGTCGATGCCCTATTTGGTACTGGCAAGGTCCGTCCCCTGGAAGGTGTCTTTAGGCAGATATTACATCAGGTAAGCAAAGTGAAGGCAGTACGCGCTGATCTTGGTATCATTGCCTTGGACCTTCCCTCGGGGCTAAATTCTGATAGTGGTACAGTTGATCCTGCCTGTCTTGCTGCTGATGTTACCATTACTCTGGCTTATCCTAAGCTGGGCTTATTTGCTTTTCCTGGGGCTGGGAAGCGGGGCAAGCTTGTTGTTGCCGATATTGGCATATCAGCCGCTCTTGCTGATGACATTCCCACTGAGCTTATCACTGCTGATTGGGCGAGGTCAGTTTTCCCTGAGCGCCCCCCAGAGGCTAATAAAGGAACCTTCGGCAGGATTCTTGTCGCTGGTGGCTCGATCAATTACATTGGGGCAGTCTATCTTGCCTGTGCCGCAGCCACTAGAGTAGGTGCGGGGTTAGTAACGCTGGCTACAGCTCGCACTCTTCAGCCTATCCTAGCAGCCAAGTTGACTGAGGTAACTTATGCCCCCCTTACCGAATCTGAGCCGGGGATCATTGCTGCCGAAGCTTCTGAAACCCTAAAGCAGTGGCTACCCAATTATAATGTTCTGCTTTTGGGTTGCGGGTTGGGGCAGGATCCTCAAGCTGCCGAGTGCATCAAGTCCACCCTTTTCTCCTCCCTCCCCGACCCCCCACCTGATTTGGTTCTTGATGCTGATGCCCTTAATACCTTGGCCAGAGTCCCTCAATGGTGGCAAAAATTGAGCCAGGATGCTGTGCTCACCCCTCATCCCGGCGAGATGTCACGGCTCATGGGGCTTTCTATAGATGAAATACAATCCAATCGATTGGAGGTAGCCAGAGAAGCGGCCACTTTATGGCACAAGACAGTGGTACTTAAGGGGGCTTATACGGTAATAGCTGCACCTGATGGTAGGGCAAAGATCAATCCCCAGGCCAACCCTGGGTTAGCTTCAGCAGGCACCGGCGATGTGCTGGCTGGGATGATTTCTGGCCTTTTGGCTCAGGGCCTTTCGCCTTTTGAGGCTGCTTGTTGTGGGGTATACCTTCATGGCGAGGCGGGGGAGAGGGTAAGAGAGAAGTTGGGTGATGCCGGCATGATTGCCAGTGACCTGTTGCCACTATTGCCAGTGGTTATTAAGCAGCTTAAGGAGAAATGTGATGATAGAGGATGAATTCATATTTAACCTTTCTACCTATTCAGGTATAATAGATGAAGATCGCTTTTGGGTCCAGGGGCGGATTATACCCCAGCTCCATTTCCCTCCACGGAGGCTAGTGATGTTGGCTCTCTGAGTATGTTGCATGATCAATTCTTTAGCCTGAAATTACCTGAGACTGCCTGTAAAGAATTGGGGGGAATATTTCTTGAGCTAACTCCAAGGATGTATTCTTATGTTGCTTGTTATCGATGTGGGAAATACCAAGATTGCTTTAGGCATTTTCGAGGCGGAAAAGCTCAAAGTGAGCTGGCGCATCCAGAGCTCGGTGCACAAGATGGCCGACGAATATGCTATATTGCTACTCGATCTACTGTCTCGGGAGGGGTTAAAGGCTGCTGATATTACCCAGGCAATCCTGTGCAGTGTTGTCCCCCCCTTAGTCACCACATTTGAGGAGGTAGTCAAGCGCTATTTTGGGGTTGCCCCACTGGTGGTTGAGGCAGGGATTAAGACTGGGGTGCGTATCCATACCGATAACCCCAGGGAGGTTGGCCCCGACCGGGTGGCAAATGCTGCCGCAGCTTTCAGGCTCTATGGCGGGCCAGCGATTGTTATTGATTTTGGCACCGCTACTACCTTTGATGTTATTTCTCGGGAGGGTGATTACTTGGGGGGGGCTATTGCTCCCGGGATGGAAATAGCCGCTGAAGCTCTGTTCAGCCGCACGGCCCAGCTTCCTCGAGTGGAGCTAGTTTATCCCAAGCGTGTTATTGGCAGGAATACCATCACTGCCATGCAATCAGGGATTGTCTTGGGCTATTTGGGGCTGGTTGAGGGGATAGTAACGCATATTCTCCACGAGCTTGGTGAGAGAACAAAGGTGATTGCCACCGGCAGTTATGCCGAAATTATCGCCACAAAGGCGCCAGTGATAGAAGTGGTAGACCCTCAATTGACCATGGTCGGGTTACGGCTAATACATGAGTTGAATAGGCGTTAATTAAAATTTTGAAGGCAAGGGAGATGTTTACTAATAGAAACATAGTATTGGGAGTAACGGGAAGTATTGCTGCCTATAAGGCAGTAGAATTGGCCAGCAGGCTAACTCAAGCCGGAGGCAATGTGGATGTAGTAATGACCAAAGCAGCCACTGAGTTTGTAACCCCGCTGACTCTTGGTAGCATCACCCATAGGCCAGTGCACACTGACATGTTTGCCCCTTCCTCTGATGTTGATATGGAGCATATAGTTTTAGCTGAGCGAGCTGACTTAGTAGTCGTTGCCCCAGCCACTGCCAATATTATCGCTAAGCTGGCGGCAGGGATTAGCGATGATTTGCTTTGTTGCACTGTGCTAGCTACTCGAGCCCCGCTTATCCTGGCCCCGGCAATGAATGTCCACATGTATGAGAATGCAATTACTCAAGATAATCTTGCCAAACTTCGTGCCCGGGGATTTAGTATCGTTGAGCCTGCCTATGGTCCCTTAGCTTGTGGCGAAGTGGGCTCAGGACGCCTGGCTGACATTGAGGACATCCTGGGTATCATACGACAAGTATTGGCAAGAGGAGGTGATTTGACCGGAAAACGCCTTGTGGTTACCGCCGGGGGTACTCAGGAACCCATTGACCCGGTGAGGTATATAGGCAATCGCTCCTCAGGCAAAATGGGTTATGCCCTAGCTGGGGCAGCGCGAGACCGGGGGGCGGAGGTTATTCTAATTGCTGCCCCCACAGCGCTACCTGTTCCCGTTGGTATAGAGGTGATCCAGGTGCAAACAGCACTTGAGATGCGGGAGGAAGTTCTTAGAGCGGCTCCCCGAGCCTCGGCACTGATTATGGCTGCTGCCCCCGCTGACTTTCGGCCACAAAGTTCGGCTCAGAGCAAGATTAAAAAGGAAACTGCAAAACTTGTGCTGGAACTGGTCAGAAACCCTGATATCCTCTCTGAAGTAGGGGGTGAATTAGTTAAGGTGGGCTTTGCCGCTGAAAGTGAGGATTTGATACCTAATGCCACTCAGAAATTGCACCAGAAGCGCCTCGACCTTATTGTGGCCAATGATATCACTGCCCAAGACTCTGGTTTCGCCGTCGATACTAATAGAGTGGTGCTAATTGACCGCTGGGGCAATGTGGAAAAGTTGCCCCTGCTCACCAAATTGGAGGTGGCTCACAGGGTTCTGGGTAAGGTAGTGGAATTACTCGGTAAAGGGAGGACCCAATCGATTGAAAGCACCAACTGGTAAAGAACTTCCCAAAGCTTATGATCCCCAGCAGGTTGAGAGCAGAATTTACCACTTGTGGCAAGAGGGCGGGTATTTTACCCCTAAAATAGATTCTCAAAAAAAACCTTTTGTGATTATCATGCCCCCTCCCAATGTCACCGGTGAGCTTCACTTAGGCCACGCTTTAACTGCCACCCTGGAGGATATCATGATCCGCTGGCATCGGATGAGGGGGGATCCTTGTCTGTGGCTTCCCGGCACTGACCATGCTGGCATCGCTACTCAACTGGTAGTAGAACAACAACTCGCTGAGAACGGAATAACTAGACACGACTTGGGGCGGGAAAGGTTTATAGAGAGGGTATGGCAATGGGTAACTCAATGTAAAAGTGCTATCATGGAACAACATAAGAAGCTTGGTGTCTCCTGCGATTGGACAAGAGAATGCTTCACCCTGGATGAGGGGCCAAGTAAAGCAGTGTGTACTACTTTTGCCAATTTGTATAACAAAGGGCTCATTTATCACGGGGAACGGGTTATCAATTGGTGCCCGCGTTGCCGTACTGCCCTATCTGATCTTGAAGTGGAACGCCGGGAACTATCAGGACATCTTTATTATCTCAAGTATCCTCTTGCTGCAGAGGGGGGCTTCATTACTGTAGCTACTACTCGTCCTGAAACTATGCTTGGTGATGCTGCAGTAGCCGTTAATCCTGATGACGCGCGATTCGAAAGCCAGCTAGGCAAGCAAGTCATCCTCCCAATAATAGGTCGCCTGATCCCTATCATCGTCGATGATGCTGTTGATCCTGCCTTTGGCAGCGGAGCGGTGAAAATCACCCCAAGCCATGATCCGGTTGACTTTGAACTGGCGCAGCGGCATAAATTACCCTTGATAAATATATTGACCCCTGAGGCTACTATGAATGAAAATGCTGGTTCATTTGAGGGGCTTGATCGTTTTGCCTGCCGGGACGGTGTACTCTCTCAGCTAGAGGAGGCAGGGCTTTTAGACAAAATCGAGCCTTACCTTCATTCTGTAGGCCATTGCAGTCGCTGTGGCACCATTATCGAGCCTTGGGTAAGTAAGCAATGGTTTATCGACATGGCGCCATTAGCCCAGCCAGCTATTCAAGCGGTGTTAGCCGGGGAAATCATTATTATCCCGGAGCAATTCACCAAGGTTTATCTTCACTGGATGGAGAATATACGCGATTGGTGCATTAGCCGCCAACTATGGTGGGGACACAGAATCCCAGTATGGTATTGCCAGGATTGCGGTAAGCTCACCGTCGTCCCAGATTCGCCCCAGATTTGTGTCTGCTGTGGCTCAGCCAATATTTATCAAGACCCTGATGTCCTCGATACCTGGTTCAGCTCAGCACTATGGACTCACTCCACCTTGGGCTGGCCTCGGGATAGTGCTGACCTCCACTATTTCTACCCTACCACAGTGATGGAAACAGGCTACGATATTCTCTTCTTTTGGGTGGCGAGGATGATTATGATGGGCTTAGAAAATACTGGGAAGATCCCCTTCCGCATTGTCTACCTCCATGGCTTGATCCGGGATGAGGAGGGGGAGAAAATGAGCAAGCTCAGGGGCAACGTTACCAATCCAAAAACTGCCATTGATAGATATGGTGCTGATGCCTTACGCTTGGCGTTAACTCTGGGCACTGCCCCGGGGAATGACATCAGGGCAAGTGACCAGAAGTTGGCCGGCAGCCGTAACTTCGCCAATAAGCTATGGAATGCAGCTAGATTTGTAATCAGGAATCTGGGGGCAGAGCCAATCTTATCTCAAACTGGCGGGATGGAGACGGAGGATCGCTGGATAATAAGTCGGCTAAATCGCTTGATAGCGGACACAAACCGCTTAGTGGAGGGATTTCAATTCGGTGAGGCTGAAGAACAGCTTCACCATTTTATATGGGGGGAATTTTGCGATTGGTATATCGAGTTAGCCAAAATCCGCCTCCGCCAGCCGAGCTCCCCTTCTCCCCTTCCTGTCCTGGCTCAGGTTCTGGAAACTTCGCTGCGGTTGCTTCATCCCTTCATGCCATTTATCACTGAGGAAATTTGGCAAAATCTCATTCCCTATCTTCCCCAAGATGAGACCAGGCCCTCTTCCCTCATGATTGCTCCCTACCCTGAAGTCGCCGCCAGCCGTGATCTTGAGGCAGAGGATGAGATGGAGACGATTATTGAGATTATCCGCTCTATTCGTAATGCCCGCAGTCAACTTAAGATTGAGCCAGCCAAGTGGATCGAGGCGCAAATTTACACCCCCCATAAGCCAAAGGTTGAACCTCATCTTATGGCTATTGAGACTTTGGCCCGAGCCCAGCCTCTCACTATCTCGGAGCACACCGGGGGGGAAATAACTAGCCACAAAGCTATGGTATTGGTGCTACCGGATGCGGTGGTAGTTCTGCCCACTGCAACTGAAGTAGACCTCAATGCGGAGAGGAAACGCTTGACCAAGGAGATAGAAGCTTGCCAGGCGGCAATGGCCAGCGCCAAAAGCAGGCTAGATGATGAGGCGTTCCTTTCCAAAGCGCCCCCTTCTATAGTGAAAAGAGAGCAGGAAAAGCTCTTGGATTTACAAGATAAGTTTGATAGACTGAGGGAAAGACTGGGCCGGTTGTCTTGTCTGGCCTAAAACAAAGTTTTCCCCTTCTGGCATGAGGGGGGTCGAATCACAAATTAAAGGAGGTAGACATGGGCTTTTCATTTGATTTAACACCAGAGCAGGAGGAATTACGAAGGCAGGCGGCCGAATTTGCTCGAAGGGAGATTGCTCCTCTAGCAGCAGAGATTGATGAAAAGGATGACTCACAGCTACTTTTGTCTGTAGGGCAAAAGATGGCACAACCACCATACAGATATTTGGGAATGCATATTCCCGAGGAGTATGGTGGCCATCCGCGAAGTTTAATTGATATTTGCATCATCATGGAGGAGATAGCTGCTATAGGGCAAAGTGCTATATGTGCTGCGTCGATAGAGGGGGCATTACTTTCGCCAGGGCCATTTATAAAAGGGGGGAGTGAGGAGCAGAAGAAAAAGTACTTGCCTCTTATCGCTCGTGGGGAGGAGCGTATTAGCTTTTGCTTAACTGAGCCCGGCATCGGCTCCGATGTCGCTGGTTTGGAGACCAGGGCTAAGCTAGTAGACAACACCTGGGTACTGAACGGCAGGAAGCGTTATGCTAGCTTTGCTCATGTAGCCGACTACCATGTGGTTTTCGCTAAGACAGACCCCGAGAAGGGGGCAAGAGGCATTAGCGCCTTTGTAGTGCCTGGAGGAACCCCAGGGTTTACAGTAATAGAGAGGATACCGTGTATCGGAATGAGAGGGCATCAGGACGAGGAGGTATTGATTGAGGATTGTCGCATTCCCAAAGAGAACCTGATTGGAGAGGAGGGGAGGGGGATGAGATACGCCTTAGGGGCTCTCGATGAAAGCAGAACGACCCTAACTTCGGGCTTTATTGGGCTGGCGAGGGCGGCCCTTGAGGAAGGGGTGAGGTTTTCTAAGGCAAGGAAGGCCTTCGGACAGCCGATAGCTGAGTTTCAAGCGATTAGCTTTCCCTTAACCGAGGTTGCTATTGAGATTGAGGCAGCGAGGTTACTCGCCTATAAGGCTGCGTGGTTGGGTGATCAAGGTATACGCCATACTGCCGAGACAGCAGCGGCCAAAGCTTTTGCTTCGCAATTGCTCATTAAGGCCACAAATGTAGCCGTAGAGGTGCATGGTGGCTTCGGGGGCACCAAGCGATTCCCTGTGGAGCGCATGCTTCGGGATGGAAGGATTTGGGTTTTTGCCCAAGGGGCTCCTAATATCCAGAAGTTGATTGTGATGCGGGATCTGTACAAAAGGTTAGAGCCGCCACCAGGACTAGTGGAGGAGCTAGCCGCCAGAGCGTAATCTTAGTGGGCAAACATGTTTGAACTGGCCCCGTCTTTTTTTGAATTAACCCCAGAGCAGGAGGGGACCCGCCGCCAGGCCAGGGAGTTTGGTGAGCGCGAGGTTGCCCCCAGGGCGGCAGAGATCGATGAACAGGATGTCTTCCCTTGGGATTTATGGCATAAGATGGCTCAACCTCCCTATAGATATACTGGGATGTTTATCCCTGAAGAATATGAGGGCTGGCCACGAAAAATATTCGATATCTGCCTCATTTGTGAGGAGGTAACCGCCGCCGGCAAATTAGCCCTGGCTGGTGTGCTGATGGAGATGCCTGGTGTGGGGCCAACAGCGATACTCAAAGGGGGTAATGAAGAGCAGAAGAGAAAGTGCCTGCCCCCCATAGTTCGTGGTGAAGGGATGGGGGCTTTTGCCTTAACCGAGCCAGGAGTGGGCTCTGATGCCGCCGCTATATCAACTCGGGCAGAATATGTAAATGGCAAATATGTACTGAATGGCAGAAAGCGCTATACTAGCTTCGCTAGCATAGCTATGTGGGTTGTAGTCTATGCTAAAACAGGCCCGACTAAGGGGGCAAGGGGTATCAGTGCTTTCCTGGTGGAGCAGCCAAATCAGGGATTTTTGATAATTGACAGAGTACCCTGTATGGGGGCAAGGGGACATCAGGATGAGGAGGTACTACTCCAGAATTGTACCCTCCCTAAGGAGAGTCTATTGGGAGAGGAGGGGAAGGGGCTCAAGTATGCTTTGGCCACCCTCGATGAGACCAGAACTACCCTTTGTGGGGGATTTATTGGGCTGGCCAGGGCAGCTATGGAGGAAGGGATAAATTACGCCAGGGAGAGGGTAGTTTTCGGTCGGCCTATCGCTCAATACCAGGGGGTTTGCTTCCCCCTGGCAGAGGTGGCTGTGGAGATTGAGGCGGCTCGGCTGCTGATGTATAAAGCGGCTTGGCTGGCTGATAAAGGAGTACGCCATACCGCAGAGACAGCCGCCGCTAAAGTATTTGCCTCCCAAGTTCTACTCAAGGCCACCAATTTGGCAGTGGAAGTCCATGGTGGCTTCGGCTGTACCAAGCGCTATCCCATAGAACGCATGTTCCGGGACGGAAGGGTATGGGTCTTTGCTCAGGGTACTCCCAATATTCAAAAGCTTATTGTGGCTAGAGACCTGTTTAAGCCCATAAGGATTGAGTAAACTTGGAACTTTCACGAGGTTGCTCCTTGTCCAGTGACAATTCCTCTATAAAGAGAACTCAAGCGACTGGTGATGAGGTGAGAGAGCTTTTTTTGCGCTTTTTTGAGGGGAAAGGACACAAGGTCATCTCTAGCTCCCCACTTATACCCTATGGTGACCCCTCCTTGCTGTTGACTACTGCTGGCATGGTGCAATTTAAGCCCTATTTTCTCGGTGAAGCTACCCCTCCTAACCCCCGCTTGGCCTCATGTCAGAAATGTTTCCGGACTACTGATATCGACTCGGTGGGGGGTGCAAAACACTTAACCTTCTTTGAAATGCTGGGCAACTTTAGCGTTGGTGATTATTTCAAAGCAGAGGCTATTGAGTGGGCATGGGAGTTTCTAACTTGTAGGATTTGTTTACCCCCCCAGCGCTTGTGGGTGACTATCTTCCCTGAAGATGATGAATCACACAAGCGGTGGCAAGAGATGGGGCTTCCTGCGGAGAGGATTAAACCGAGTCAGGAGAACTTTTGGGGACCGGCGGGCGACTGGGGACCCTGCGGGCCATGTAGCGAAATTCACTACGATTTTGGTGAGGAATTTGGCTGCGGAAAGTATGATTGTGGCCCCGATTGTAATTGTCCCCGCTTTTTGGAGATATGGAACTTGGTTTTCACTCAATACAATCAGGATAAGGAAGGGAAGCGTATTCGGTTGCCAAGGCCTAATATTGATACCGGTATGGGATTGGAGCGCACTGTGGCGGTAATGCAAGGCAAGCTCTCGGTCTTTGACACCGATTTGTTCACCCCTATCATAGGGCAAGTTTCGCAACTTGCTGGGCTTACCTATGGACAGGATGAGGTGGCCGATCGCGCCATAAGGATAATAGCCGAGCATAGCCGAGGTATCACCTTCCTTATAGCTGATAGGGTGATTCCCAGCAATGAGGGCCGCGGCTATATATTGCGACGAGTATTACGCCGCGCCCTCCTTTTCGGCCGCAGGCTCGAGTTGGAGCAGCCTTTTTTGGTTCAGGTGGCAGAATCGGTTATCGCCACCATGGGGCATGTCTATCCAGAGTTAATAGCCAGTCGGGATTTTATTCTTAAAGTGATCAACCTGGAGGAAGAAAGGTTTGGGCAGACGCTCAATGCCGGCCTCAATTGGCTAGGTAGGATGATGGAACAGGCAAAAGTAAAGGGCGGCAAGATCTCGGGGGAAGAAGTTTTCCTACTCTACGATACCTATGGTTTCCCCAAGGAGCTGGCCATTGAAGTGGCTTCAGAAGAGGGCTTGGCGGTGGATTTAGAGGGGTTTGAACAACAGATGGAGCAGCAAAGAGAGCGAGCCAGGGCAGCCCAAAGGTTCGGCTCTAAGGAAAGGTGGACAACACACACTTTTGCCTCTTTGGCTGTGTTACCAACAGATTTCGTTGGCTATGAACAGACAAGCTGCCAGGGTAAGATAGTAGCTCTAGTGGTGGAAGGATACCTTCAGGAAGAAGCTTTGGCGGGGCAGCAGGTCGAAGTGCTCTTAGATAGGACTCCTTTTTATGCTGAAAAAGGCGGTCAGGTAGCAGATAGAGGCAAGATCCGAGGCAAGCACGGTGTAATTGTGGTTGCTGAGGCAGTCTGGGCTTCCCCTTCCTTTATTGTGCATCAGGGTGAAGTCAGCGAGGGAAAGATTCATTTTGGTGAAGAAGTAACAGCCCAGGTAGATAATGAGCAACGCCTGGATATTGCCCGCAATCATACCGCCACCCATCTGCTTCAGGCTGCCTTGCGGAAGGTATTAGGGGAACATGTATATCAAGCTGGCTCACTGGTCACCCCTGAAAGACTCCGTTTTGATTTCACCCACCTTGGCCCAATCCCAAAATCGCAATTGATCCACATACAGCATCTGGTGAATGAGAAGGTACGGCAGAACTTGGCAGTAACAACTACCACCACTACCTACACTGAGGCGGTGGCTAAGGGTGCCTTGGCTATCTTCGGGGAGAAGTACGGGGAGGTAGTTCGGGTGGTAGAGATCGGCGACCCTCCCTTCAGCATTGAGCTATGTGGTGGCACTCACTTAAGCTCAACTGGAGAGATAGGTCTATTCCACATTATCAGCGAGGGAAGCATCGGTGCTGGCGAGCGTCGCATTGAGGCAACAACCGGCAGAGGTGCCGAAGCTCTCCTGGAGCAGCATCTTGCTGTCTTGGATAGAGTCGCCCAGAAGCTGGAAGCCTCACCTCAAGAGGTGCCAGGTAGAGTGGAAGCCCTCGTGGTTGAATTAGACAAGGAGCATAAGCAAGTCCTCGTCCTAGAGCGGAAACTTGCCAGCAAAGAAGCAGAATCACTGCTTTCCGAAGCAAGAGTGATCGATGGGGTAAATATTCTCTCAGCGAGGACGCTTGCCACCAGCGTTGAGACTATGCGAGAGATTGGTGACCAACTGAAGGAACGCCTGGGGAGTGGTGTAATTGTTTTAGGCTCAATCCTGAGCGACAAGCCTCATTTTGTGGCTATGGTTACCCCTGATCTGGTGGCTAGGGGATTTCACGCCGCTGAAATTGCTCGTCAAGTAGCTAAAGCAACTGGGGGTGGTGGCGGCGGCAGGCCAGAGTTAGGGCAGGGCTCAGGCCGTGACAAGGCCAAACTTGATGAGGTGCTAGCTCAAGTCTATCATCTTTGCCCCACTTTTAGTCGCAATGCCAAGTCAACAAAGAGTTAAATCGGGTCGAATTTTAGGGCTCGATGTAGGAGAGAGGTGGATCGGGGTGGCGATTTCGGACCCTGGGGGGATTTTGGCCAGGCCGTTGATAGTCGTCGACCGGGCAAAGGCTGGCTGGGAAGCTATCCTCAACCTGGTTTGCCAACACGAAGTGAAGTGTATTGTGGTTGGTATGCCATACTCCCTGGAGGGCAGATTGGGGCAGCAAGCCCAGCAAGTTAAGGATTTTGTCTCCCAGCTTCAAGAGCGGACCCAGATCCCGGTGCAAGAGTGGGATGAGCGCTTCTCCACGGTGGCGGCCAGGAGGATGATGGCAGATGCCAGGACAAAAAAGGCCAGAAGAGATGATGCCATAGCAGCAGCATTCATCCTGCAAAGCTATCTGGATAGTGGGCAATCCTCTGAGGTAAGAGACTCCTTCGATGACTAAGTTCGTCGGTCTTATAGGTTACCCGTTAGGGCATTCCATCTCACCCTTGTTCCAGCAGGCAGCTTTTGATTATTACCACCTCGATGTCAGCTATGAGGCTTGGGAGGTGCAACCAAGCCAACTGGAGGCGAGAGTAAGTCATCTTCGCCACCCCTCGATTCTGGGGGCCAATGTGACTATACCTTATAAGGAAGCGGTAGTGCCACAAGTTGATGAATTGGATGAGCTTGCCTCCCAGATTGGTGCGGTGAATACTATTGTAAATCGAGATGGGAAACTTTGGGGCTATAATACCGATGCTGTGGGCTTTTTGACGGCGCTTTGCCAAGATGGCGGCTTTGACCCCAAAGGTAAGCGAGCGATCCTCTTCGGCGCTGGGGGAGCGGCCAAAGCAGCAAGCTTCGCCCTGATAAAGGCCGGGGTAAAGTCGCTCACTATCATTAATCGCACCCCGCAGCGGGCGGAAGGATTGGTGGCTGGTTTGAAAAAGGGCACGGGGGCAAATATAGAATTGGCCGCCCTGCCCTGGGGGGAAGACGGATTAAGACAACTGTTAGACATGTGTGATCTGGTAGTCAATTGCACTCTATTGGGGATGAAGTATAGCGTCGCTGAGGACCGTTCCCCTCTACAGAGTGAGTCGATCCCCAAGGAAGTTCTAGTCTACGATTTGGTATATAATCCCAGGGAAACACCACTGTTGAGGGAGGCCAAAAAGGCGGGGGCAAGAACGCTTGGTGGGCTTCGCATGCTTATTTATCAAGGGGCAGCCTCATTTGAGCTATGGACGGGCAAAAAAGCACCGATTGAGCTAATGGCTGAATCAATAAACTAACGAGCCACAGTTTGCCACAAGAGTAAAAAGTGCTTGGGATGATATGGAAACAAACCGTCATGGGCGGTTGCCCACCAGCGA
>DEIJ01000068.1:24098-25675 GCA_002352365.1 Dehalococcoidia bacterium UBA2777
TGACACATGGGGGATCTATTTTCGAAGTAAAGGGGGGGGTGCGAGCGGAGGAGAGATTACCAAAAGTTGGTGTATAGGGAGTTAGAGGAAATCGCGCCATTTGTCTCTGAAAGACTAACGGATCGGGGTTAGGTATGGGAATTTATTCTGAGTATTTGGACAAATCGTTTGACTGGCCTACTCTTGTGAAGGAGCGAAAGAAGCAACTCTCACGAATCTCAAAACTGCGAGGCGGTAGAGCTATTCTCACATTCGCTAGTGCTATGACAAAACAAGCCCCTATAGCCATAGATTACGATGATCGCGTTCCTATTTTGGATCAGCTTGGCAATCTTAAAGGAGATAAAATAGATGTCATTCTTGAAACGCCAGGTGGTTCTGCTGAGATCGTGGAAGACATAGTCGAGCAGATACGAAACAAGTTCTCCGAGGTTGCCATGATAGTGCCAGGTCACGCTAAAAGTGCGGGTACAATTATGGTTATGGCTGGCGATGAAATCCTCATGGAGCCAGCCTCGGCACTCGGGCCCATTGATGCACAAGTAGTTCAAGGTGGGAAGCGCTTTTCTGCACATGCATTTTTAGAGGGGCTAGAAAAGATAAAACAGGATGTTGAAAGACAAAATCGGCTGAACCTTGCCTATGTGCCAATTCTTCAAAATATATCACCCGGCGAAATACAAACTTGTGAGAACGCGCTCAGCTTTGCCAAAACACTCGTCACTGAGTGGCTTTCTAAATACAAATTCAAATTCTGGGAGACGCATTCAGGCACCGGTGAGCTAGTGACAGATCATGAAAAGAAGAAACGAGCTCAGGAAATTGCGGAGACTCTTTGCGATCATGGGCGATGGCTCGCACACGGGCGATCGATTACTATCAATGATCTGCGTGATGAGATGAGACTAAAAGTAACCGATTTTACTGACGATGCTAAACTCTGTGATGCAATACGTCGATACTATACACTTTTGAAGATGTCTTTTGATACGACGAACATATTCAAGATATATGAAACCCCGAAGTCACAAATTTACCGATTTGTAACCCCACAGGTCGGTCCAGCACTACAGCAAATGCCTAATATGGCATCAATTGAATTTGAGTGTCCTAACTGTAAGACAAAGACTAAGATTCAAGCAAACTTAAAGGAAGGTGTTCCAATACAGAAAGGTGCCGTGCCATTTCCAAAAGACAATGTGTTTATTTGTCCGGCATGTAACGGTCGTATTGACTTGAGTACACTGAAGGGGCAGATAGAGTCCCAGTCAAAGAAAAGGATCGTTTAGGAGGTCATCATGCCAGAGAAACAATATAAGTTTTCGATTATTTTCGAAGAGCTTGACAAGCTGTTGGAAGAGCCCGAAATTTGGCTTGAGGTTGACGAACTCAAGGAATACGAGGACATACGAGCTCTTAGAGAAATCGTGCTTGAGATACAAGCTCCAGTGCAAACTTACCTTACGTCTACATAGATTCGGCGCGAACTCCTCTAACACAGCATATACGCTGCGGCGCTACGCCGTTGCCCTTCGGGACATCGCCTCCTACGCTCGCAACGTCGTATATGCTGGGAA
>DEIJ01000051.1 GCA_002352365.1 Dehalococcoidia bacterium UBA2777
TCACATTCATTTTCCAGAATCTTTGTCGAAAATGGGGTGGAACATCCGTTACAATATGAACAATATCCTCGGCATGGGAATCATCGTTGGCAAAGATTAAAGTCTTGGGCACTTCGCTCCTGCCGGAGAATATCTCGGTGAAGAGCTTTTCCTTGAAGGTTCTTATCACTGTCCTTATCTGGTCAGAAGCAACCACATCACGATCCAACTGGCTGGCAGCATACTCTATATCCTCATCAAGCAGCTCCCATCGTGTCCTTCTGGTTAGCTTATCTCTCCTGTCTATGTAATATCCAGCTTCAACCTTGCTACCCTTCTCGGTGATTTGTGTCTGGATGCGATATACCTCATAGCCCACATTGACCCCGTCTGCCACCGCTCGCTCGTGGCTATATTCCATGACCAGGTTCTGGTTGAAGAAACCAAAGGTTTGTTTTGAAGGCGTGGCTGTCAGACCTATGATAAAGGCGTCAAAATATTCCAGCACCTGCCGCCACAGATGATATATGGAGCGGTGACACTCATCGGTAACGATGAAGTCAAAGGTTTCTATGGGAATTTGAGGATTGTAGCTCACCTCTTTGGGCTCATCTTCTTCAGGTGCGAGGGCAAATAGTGATTGCTCCTCAAGTTCAGCTTCAAAATCGGGCTCTCCCTTGAGCATAGAATAGAGCCTTTGAATGGTAGTGATGCATACCCGACTCACCGGGTCCAGGGTGTTTGAGGTCAGATGCTGCACGTTGTAAAGCTCGGTGAATTTCCTGCCGTCATCAGGGGTTACATATTGCTGAAACTCCTTTCTCGTCTGGCGGCCCAGGTTGCCCCTGTCCACCAAGAAAAGCACCCTCCGGGCATTGGCAAATTTAATCAAGCGGTAGACAAAGCTAACCGCAGTGTAGGTCTTGCCGCTGCCGCCAGCCATCTGAATTAGGGCTCTGGCTCTGGCATCAGCAGAGGATGTTTCCAGATTCTCTATAGCCTGAATTTGGCAGTCTCTCAACCCTTCCCTTACCAGCGGTGGCAATTTTCTTAATCTGGCTCTGAGGGTGTCCTTCTGTGAACACCATTCACCAAGGGTTTCTGGTCGGTGAAAGGCGAATACTCGGCGGGAGCGCGGGTCTGGGTCTCTTAAGTCTCGGAAAAAGGTTTCTATCCCCGTACTTTCGTAGGCAAAAGGAAGAGGTTCAGTGACATGAGGCAGATTTTGGGGGAAACCCACCAGGTATTTGCCTGATTGCTCAGCTACGCTGCTTAGCGTGGTGCCCTGTGGCTTTGCCTCTACCACCCCAACGGCTTGCCTATCTACAAATAGTAAGTAATCAGCACTTCCAGATTCAAGCGGGAACTCACGGACGGCAACCCCCAAGCCAGCTCCCAGATTCAATTCCCGTAAATCCTGAACTATCCAACCCGCAGCCTTTAAGAGCTGGTCAATCCTCTGCCGGGCCTTTTCCTCCGGTTTCATGTAGCTAGTTCCTTCTCAATCGTTATTCAAGCCAGACGATGGGAAGCAAGGCATCTATTTCAGCCCTTTTGAATTCAGGGTCGCCAGTTATCAAGGCCGCCTCTTCAATCTGAGCCAGTGCGGCTGCAAAACAATCGGCATAGGCAATAGGGTACTGCGCCTTTATATGGGCAGCGGCAAGGGTGAGATGGCGGTCAGCATCTATCGTGTTTATGGGAAGCTCATCAATACGAGCCAATGTCTTCTGTACCTGGGGAAGTCCTCTTTCTCGCTCCACAATATAAATAACCTCCCCTAAGTTGACCACACTCATCAGGAGTTCGCATTCTCCTTTGATAGCTTGCTCCAAAAGCCCTTTTACCTGTTCACCGCCTGCTTCATCCTCAAAGTAGGCAATGAGAGCATAGCTATCGAGAACATAACGCTTATATTCTGGCTCAGCCAAGTTTACTTTCCTTTGGCGGCGTCTTCTTGCCTTGACCTCAACAAGGCTTCGACCAGGGAGGTCTCACCCTTCAACATGCCTGCTGATTCCCCCACCGGATTCTTGGAGACAGGCACTACAGCAATTACCCCTCCATATTCGACAAAATGCACCTTATCACCCTTCTTGAGTCCATAGCGCTCTCTCAGCTCCTGGGGTATAACCACCCACCCTTTAGCAGAAAGAGTTGAGGTATTCATTTACATCACCTCCCTCTGGCAGCAGTATATACCATGCTACCACTGATGTATACCACAAAGACAGTCTGAATCGGGGGCAGTCAAAAAGATTAGAGAGGCCGATTTAGAAACGCCTCAAGCCTTTCATACCGGCCTTAGGCGCCAGCAGCGCTTGGCCGTTGCTTCCACAACGAATCAGCTTCAGTAGGGCATGCGATGATAACTTTGCTAGGACATCTACCCGCTTATCATGCTCCTTGCAGCTCTCATAGGTCCGGTTATAGCAGTGGCGACAACCGAAGCATTTGCCACCTGGCGGAAGATAGAGTTTAGCCACTCGCCTTCGGCAAACCCTACTGTTGATCATTAGAGGGCAAATGAACCAGTATCTCTCACCCTACCAAAATTACAGGGTGTGGTCACCAGTTCAATCTTATAGTCAAGTTCAGCCTTCTCTCCGCTGTAGCTATCAGTCTGGGTATATTGGAGCCTGAGGTAGCCTCCCGTAGAGAGGGATTCATCCGCTGCCACTTGGATGCTCACACTGCTGGTTATCTCATCAAGGCGATTCTTTGCTTGAAGGAACTCAGGGCTCAACGGCAAGAACTTCAGGAGAAGCGGGACAAGCTATTGGGCAAGATGAATAATGAGACTGCTCATGTAGTAAACCTTAAGGCAATAGAAGGTTATGTTTCGGATTTGAAAGGCCTGCTGGAGAGCGCCCCTTTTCTGGAGCAAAAGGCGTTCTTGAGGTCATTTATTCCGAAAATAGATTCCCCATGTGTCATTGCGACCCTGAGCGAAGTGAAGGGGAAGCAATCTCACTCTCATTACCCCGAGCTTGCTTC
>DEIJ01000108.1 GCA_002352365.1 Dehalococcoidia bacterium UBA2777
TGGAGATCATCAAGTGGATGTTTGACTATATCGACCAGGAACTGCTGGAACAGTTCCATTTCAATTTGTTTACTGATGATGCCCTGGAGCGGTTGGGTATAGACTCCAAAGCACAGCGAATGGATTCCAGCCCTTCGGCTTCGCTCAGGACATGCTTTGTAGGTTCCTTCATCAAACAGATGTCTCGTCTGGAACTGGCAGTCAAAGTGCTACAGAACTTTTACCATGACCTACCGGAAGCCGAGCAAACCCGCTAGGCTTCTCAGTTGGCTGAATATGTGGAAGATGAAGCTAAGCAAATCACTTATCACCTCCACCCATCAGAATATTGCGGCCGACGATACCATTTTGGCGGAGCGGCTACCTGAGATCAAGGAACGGACAGGTGTTGAGGAAATGGTGGTAGATGCCAACTACACTGGTGAGGACTCGGAGAGAGTGTGCCAGGAACAGGGGGTCGCCATCATCCCCACCGAGGTGAAAGGGCGTAAGGTATCGGAAGATGAACTTTCGCTGACTGATTTTCACTTTGACGGTAACACCATCATTTCCTGCCCCGAAGGACATCCCCCGATAGAACAAATCCACGAACCGGAACATGGTCGTTACATTGCCCGTTTTACCATAGAGCAGTGCCATAGTTGCCCTTGGGTCGAGAATTGCCCTGTTCGTTGCCGAAAACAGTTTTACAGTCTGTTGTTCGATGATCGTCAAGCGCTGTTAGCCCAAAGGCGGCAGCGGCTGAACAAGGAGGAGTACCGCCGCAAATGCCGCTTGAGGCCAGCGATTGAANNCTGTTGTTCAATGATCGTCAGGCGCTGTTGGCCCAAAGGCGTCAGCAACTGAGTAAGGAAGATTATCGGCGCAAATGCCGCATGAGACCAGCGATTGAAGGGACAATCAGCCAGTTCAAACAGAAATTGCATAACGGCAAACTGAGGGTTCGTGGGATGGGGAAAGTGCGAAATAGTGTCATTTTGATGGCAATTGGTATCAATTTCGGCAGGCTGTGGGCACATTCCCTGCAGGATAATCCTGGAGCTGCCTTGCTTTTAACCCTTGCTGTTCTATTGATCGTGTTTTTGGTTAAAAATTTGGCAGGGAAATCAACTGAGCTGAACTTTGAGGTTGCTTAAGCTCATATCGGGGCACTTTGCTTAAGAATCAAGCCCCGATGTTTTTGCAGGAACGCCATTGATAATCCACGATTCGGTGATGCGGAGAATTCCCCTCTTTGGGACCGGCCTGCTTGAGGGAAATGGCTTTCATATTGTGGAAAAGGTGGAGATAACAAGGGGCATCACTTATGCCCTAGCTGGAAGGAAAAGCTAGCATGCCATATAACCACGAAGGCAGATTATGGTCGTTTTAAGTCAACTCCGAGCTGGTGAAGCAGCAACAATTGTTGTCATCGAGGGCGGCCGAGGCCTACGACAGAAGCTCTTTTTGAGAGGTTTGTTTGAAGGCAAGGTGGTAAGGATGGTATCTAATCATGGACCTGTAGTAGTTGAGGTCGATAGAAGCGTTGTGGCCATTGGCCGTGGGATGGCACAAAAAATCATAGTAAGGAGGTGCTAAGAATGTAAAAGGAGTCATCCCAAAGGCACAAAGAATTTGGAATAGGAGGCAAGTATGGAAAAGAAGCTATCAGAAATGGATTATGAAGAGGAAGGCACAATAAAAGGGATTGAAAAGGGCTTTAGGGAGAAAGTAGCCGGCATGGGAATCAGGGAGGGTAAAGAGGTCAAGATGATGACCAAGCAGCCTATAAAAGGCCCGGTGGTGGTGGAAGTAGGTAGATCCAATACATCATTAGGGATGGGCCTGGCAGCCAAGATTTTGGTGGAGGTGAAAAGGTGAGCAAGGTATTGCTGATGGGGCAGTCCAATGTGGGTAAATCGGTGCTTTTCAACCGCCTGGCCGGGGCAAGAGCTACAGTATCAAACTATCCCGGAACGACCGTCGACTTCGACAAGGGGCGCATGCGAATTGAGGGCCAAGATGTTGAGATCGTAGATATCCCCGGCTCCTTTTCCCTGGAACCCAAGGACAGGGCGGAAGAGGTAGCGGTGAAAATGCTTGAGGAGACGAAGGGAGCTACGGTTGTGTGCGTCATCGATTCCTCTAAGGTAGAGCGCGGCCTTTACCTGGCGTTGGAGATTATAGAGAAGCGACATTCAGTCATAATTGCCTTGAACATGGCGGATGTGGCCAAGGATGCAAATATAAATGTAGATGCGGAGAGGTTGGAGGAGATTCTGGGCGTGCCTGTAGTGCCTATGGTGGCGACAAGGGGAGAAGGGCTTAAGGAATTGGTGTCCAGAATAAGGGAGGCTGTGCCTGTCGAGATAGAAGGCATCATCAAGAATGTGGGAGGTAAAAGTGGAACGAGCTCTCACAGCTGATGAAAGATGGGACCTGGTAGATAAGATAACGAAGGAAGTTGTAAAGGTTGGCGCCTATAAGCCCGGCTTAAGGGATGCCCTTGCCAGTCTTACCGTTAACCCCTGGACAGGAATTCCTTTTGCCATCGCTGTTCTGTATGGGTTCTGGACATTCTTTGGCGAATTTGCCGGCCTATTTACCGACGGCTTTTTCGTCAGGATTTTCGGAACCCATTGGATACCATGGCTGTCGGGCGCCCTCGAGGGACTGCCGGACTGGCTTTTCACCATCCTGGTTGGCGACCGGGCTGTTTTTGCCGAGGATTTTGTTGGTGATCCCTGTTTTGCCGCTGGAGGGGTGCTCACAACCGGTCTGTTTATGCCGTTTGCCGTAGTTTTATGGGCAGTGATAGCACTGTTTCTGGTGCTGGCGATCCTGGAGGATACCGGATACCTACCGAGGCTAGCTGTCCTTGTGGATACGGTGTTACACAAGATTGGTCTGCATGGCTTTGCCATCGTGCCCACCCTCGTCTCCCTGGGATGCAATGTCCCCGGGGTGACGGCTACTAGGTTACTGGAAACAAGGAAACAGCGGTTTATGATGATCGCCCTGTTGGGGGTATTCGTCCCCTGCGGAGCTCAGATCGGGATGATGGAAGAGCTAATCCCTGGTTTGATAGGTTGGGTCTTCCTGACCCTGGCAATTGGATATCTCGGGTTTGGTTGGGTGCTCAACAAGATTTGGCCCGGGGAATCACCTGAGATCCTGATGGATGTGCCTCCATATCGGGCACCACAATGGTCAAATATACTGAGAAAGACCTGGAGTAGGACACGGCATTTCCTTATGGTTGCCGTCCCCTTTGTTCTGCTTGGCTGTGCCATTGTTATGGTTCTGTATGCAACCGGGGCCATGGATACAATAGCCAGTGGATTGGAGGGATTCCTAGCGGCAGTATTTGGGGTGCCAGCGGATGCCACCGCTTCTCTGGTAGTTGGATTTCTGAGGAAGGATTTGGCTATAGGGTTGCTTCCTATAGACGCAATGACTAACTACCAGGTATTCATATCAGTGATTTTGCTTACCATTTACTTCCCTTGTTTGGCAACATTTGCCATGCTGCTTAGGGAATTGAATTGGAAGGAGATTCTGGCAACCCTGGGCTTTCTTATAGTGACCATCTTTGTTTTTGGAGGCATACTCCATCTGATCGGATTGGCTGGAGGTTGGTACTGATGGATAACAACGTAACAAAATTCGGAAGCATGTTTGCTGCCATCATGGGCATCGCGGCGCTGGGTTTTGGGATAATGGAATTCGTGGGGGAAGAGTGGGGGCCATTAACTGCGGAGGGAGGCACCTTCACGGCGTGGAGGGCAATTATCCTTCTCTGTGCTGGTGTGATCTACCTGTCTAGTGTCACCAATTTCATAGATGTTCGCCAGATAGTCAAAGCGGTAGCGGCGAGCATAATGATTTGGATTGTTGCCGCAATGGACATATGGGCAATGATAGCGGCTTCGATCCCCTCAGGAGCGGAAGAAGCAGGAGAGCCCTGGTTTGCCTCTGGAGCCGATTTCCTGGCTGCCTATGGTCCGCCGTATATGCCGGCAATGTATCTGCTGGTTCCCTCGCTGGTGATAATCTACTTTATCACCAGAAGAAGGATAGCAAGCTAAAATGGGGACTGTGGGGGAGGCCACTCGATAAAATCGGGAGCCCCGATATGTCAGAGGCTTGGCCTCCCCCACATAAGGTAAGAGGGAGATGGCTTCAATAAGGGAGATCTTATCAAAGGTGAGGGAAGGGAAAACCGTTGAAGCCCTCAGTAAGGAATTGGATGTAAGAGAATCTACACTGCGGGCAATGATAGACTTTGTGGTAGAGAAGGGCTATCTTGAGGAGTTTGAAGTTGGGAGCGGTTGTGTGGGGTGCTCTCAGAAAAGGAAATGCAGCGTACCTGCATCAGGGGAGCGAAAGATGAAGATGTATGCATTGACCAAGGAAGGTAGGGAATATATCGCAGAGTAGATGTAGTGAGGGCATCGCTGATAGCCTCCACCGCCTTTGGTCTTTTCATCTTGTGTCCCAGAATGGCCGGGATGGCAAGGGTAATATCCAGTGCTGCGGATATTAGCTTGGTGAAGGCCACAATTTTAGGGATGGTCTTTGCCCTTCCCTTGATAGTTTGCATGGTGCTCATCTTGGCAAAGTGGAGGTTGGTTCCGGCATTAGCCTTTGCTGCAGCTACCGACCTATTAGCCGTCTTGCTGATGGCAGAAATGAGTTTCAAAAGCGGATTGGAGACGCTGATAATAGCGCTCTTTGTGCTCGCTGGCGTTAGAGTGGCAACCTTGGTATCAAGCCATATCGGCGGTTAATCTAGAGTCCTGCGGTGAAATGTCAAATTTTGATGATTGCACATTAACAAGTAAATAAGGGGTGTCTTTGGGTAACAGCCCCCCTTTCTCGTGTGGTGAGCACGAGTTAAGGAAGAGCACAATATAAGGATTCCGTCAGCGCTCTCAGGCACAAAGCGCTAGAGGGTGAGAGCTGGGTTGCCGGTAATGGTGCTGCTTGGCTGGCCGGGCCGGACTCAGAAGCCGCTTATTCACCTCCTTAGTCAGATTCATGGAGGTGACATAGATTAACCATTGTATGATGGCGTTATTGTGTCCCTTTTGTTTTATCCGATAACCTATTCCTAAATGATTTATTCAAATTCGAGTCGGATTTCCACTATATTTTCCAGTTTTAGGGTTTGCCCAATTTCAGAAGAAACCAATGTGGGGTAGCCTTCAATGAACTTAGAGCCTACCTTGTTTGCCAATATGATGTTGTCATTTTGCGATATCTTTCTGCTATCGAAAATTGCCGTCTGCCCATCGGCTGTGGTTACAATTATCCGATAACCCTTTTGAGCCAGTTCATCGTTGAAGCCGCCACCACCATGCTTGACATCGTCATCTACCCAGCCGCACATTAACCACAGGGGAATACCGGTGTAGACACTTGTCTTGCCGTCCTGTTCTGTGAATCTACAGCGAGTTCCATGGCATCTGGCCCTGGCCCCCTTGGCGAAATATGTAAGCGTAACGGTCTCAGTTATTACCCCTATCAGCTTGATGCCTTCAGCCTCAGATGCCGGCGTCAGAGCCTGTGCGAGTTCAGATGCGGGTGCCGGAGGTGGCGTGATTTCCGCTTTTTCTTTCTCACCACAACCAACAGACCCCAAAACCAAACCTATCAACATCACTATAACCACGCCTATTATGGCTCTCTTCATCGCTATCTCCTATTTGTTTAAAAATTTGACTAACTCAAATTCTTCACCCTGCTTTCATCTTTACACTCCCTAACGAGTGCTTGAGGCTGTGGGGGGAAATTCGCCCTCACCTAT
>DEIJ01000028.1 GCA_002352365.1 Dehalococcoidia bacterium UBA2777
CAGACACACCAATGATAACAGCCTTGTGGAGACTAAGAATGGCTCTGTAGTACGCAGAAACCTGGGATATGCCTATATCCCCCAGAGGTGCGCTGAAGTGATTAATGAGTTCAATAGAGACTTCTTCAATCCCTATATCAACTTCCACAGGCCTTGTTTCTTCCCGGTGACGGTGATCGATCATAAAGGCAAGGTGAAGAAGACTTATCCCTATGAGGAGGTGATGACACCGTATGAAAAGCTGAGATTGTTGTCCGAAGCTGAGAACTACTTGCGTCCCCACATTACTTTAGAAAGGCTGGAAGCGGTTGTCAATCAAATGAGCGACAATCAATTTGCAGAAAGGATGGTGAAAGCCCGTTCCGATCTTTTTCAACAAATCGCAAGATTTGCTAACCGAGTTGCCTGAGGCCGTTTTCTTTCTTTTATCCCCATATCCACACCGTCCACAAAGAAAGAAAGGGTTATTACTGCTACTACTATACTTCAGGCTCATTCTTCAATTAGAATAGACTGAATTTGGTAAGACTCTTTGATACCCCTTTCAAGGTAGAATGAGCCTTACACCAGGGATGTGCTCAGGATGTGCTCAGTGAGGAGGTATGATGATATATTTAATGATTCGTTTCAATAAAGGAAAGCGAAAGGCAGAGGAACACTGGCAACAATCTACTGTACAGAAGATAGCAGATTTAGGAGCAACGAAATCTCTTGAGATATTGCCCCTGATTGACTGGCATACAAGTACAAGTCATGAGGATTTGAAGGGTGAGGCTGGTGTCTCCTACCTGATCAAGACTGATGAGAACTCGGTTTTATTCGATGTTGGGCTTAACTCAAGACAGAGTGACCCATCGCTTTTGTTACAAAATATGAAACAGTTAGGGATCACCACAGATGATTTCGACATTATTGTAATCTCCCACAATCACCTTGACCATGTAGGTGGAATGAAGTGGCAGAGACGCAGATCATTTTCCTTGACAACCCATCAAATTGAGTTGGGAGAGAAAGCAGTGTATACGCCTATACTGATGGCTTATCAGGGGCTTAATCCCATTTGTACAGAAAATCCAACAGTTATTGCAAAAGGGATTGCTACTATTGGAGCAATATCCAATCAGGATTTTCTCATGGGCAGGATATTAGAACAGGCATTGGCGGTTAATGTTGAAGGAAAGGGTATCGTACTTATTATAGGATGCGGTCATCAAACTTTATCCAAAATCATAAAGCGTGCTGAAGCCTTGTTCGAAGAACCGATTTACGGTGTTATTGGAGGTCTTCATTATCCAGTAACGGATTCACGGTACAAAGTAATGGGGATTAAAATTCAGAAGTATTTAGGAACATGTAAACTCCCATGGAGACCAATTACAATAGCTGAGGTACAAGAAAACATCGATTTCTTAAAGAAGCAGAATCCTAAAATTGTGGGACTTTCGCCACATGATAGCTGTGATGCTAGTATTGCAACATTTCGCAGTGCCTTTCAAAATTCTTATAAAGAGATCAAGGTAGGCGAAAAGATAATTATGTGAATAGATGCTTATTGCATTGTCTGGCAAGATCGTAGTAGCTGAATGCCGCAGTAGCAGAATATATGCCCGTGCAGAATGTAATCGCAACTTTGGAGAGGAAAGTGGTCATGGCGGGAAGATAATAAGGGAGCCTTACTTGCAGTGCAATATCTCGCTGGTGGCTGTGGGAGGTGCTAAACTCAGGTAAGCCACAGCGGATTGGTGAAGCAAGGGTCGTCTAGAATTGTCCTGGACAATTGGCTTCAGAGATTTCTGTGATGAAGTGATTCACATGAAAGCGAAGATAAACTACATAGGGTTATATTATGAGCTACACGGAGAAGGTGAGCCAATTATTTTTTGAACTTGGTGCGAGGTTCAGTTCCGAGGTGGTAGCTAGCCTCTCCTCGGGTTGGATTCCCACCAACTGGATAGTGTGAGCTCTGCTCGGCACATTCATCTTAGGCACCCCTCAATGTGACCAGTTCCTGGAATATCTTACGCTCCCTATCTGAAAGCCTCTCTGGTAAAACGACTTTGACTTCAGCATACAAATCCCCTTTGTTCTCTGGACACTTGAGCCTGGGAGCGCCTTTACCCTTCAGACGGATGAGCTTGCCATTCTGCGTCCCTGCCGGGATATTAAGTTTCACTCTGCCGCTTATGGTGGACACATCAACCTCGTCTCCCAATACCGCAGTGGTCAGCGGCACCGAAATGCTGGTGTAGAGATCATCCCCTTTTCGCTCAAAGATGGGGTGTGATTTAACCTGTGTAACTAGGTATAGGTCGCCTGGTGGACCCCCAGCGATGCCAGGGCCTCCCTGACCAGCAAGTCTGATGCGCAATCCATCCTGCGCCCCTGGTGGAATCTTGGCCTCGATAGTTCTGGTGGCACCGTTGCCATCACCTAGCTGCATGATTCTAGTGGTACCGCTAAAGGTTTCTTCCAGTGTTATCTCCACCGGGTGCTCCACATCCCTGCCCTTTTGAGGCGCGGGACGGTGCTGCTTGTAAACTTCCGCTCCGGGGTCGCCGAAGAAAGTATAGAAGAAGTTAGAGAAGCCACTGGATGAACCGAAGAGGTCTTGCATTTCCTCTTGAGTCATTGTTTGATACTCATAGTGGGGCTGTCCGCTACCGCCGTGCTGGAACCCAAATTGGCTCCAGTCAAATGGCTGACCCTGAGCGCTACTACCGGCCTGATGCCACTGCTCGTATTGCTTCCAGTTGTCTCCAAGCTGGTCATATTTCTTGCGCTTTTCGGCGTCACCGAGCACCTCGTATGCCTCGTTTATCTCCTTGAACCTGGCCTCGGCCCCTTTGTTGCCGGGGTTGACATCGGGATGATACTGCCGTGCCAGCCGGCGGTAAGCCTTCTTCAGCTCTTCTTGGGTAGTGTTTTTATCCACGCCCATGATCTTGTAATAGTCCTTGTATTCCATCGTCCCTTACCTAGTGTGGGGGCAGGGCTTCGTTGTGAGCTTGCCCAGGGCTTGATTGAGGGGCATAGCCTAACGACTCATCCCCACCCCCTACATTATTCTTATACCTCCCGGAATTCACCTTCTACCGTACCTTCTGACTTTCCACTATGGTATCCATCTCCAGCGGCAGCTCCGGCATAACTGTATACTGCCGAGCCAATGCGCTGCATTACTGACTCAAGTTCCTCCACAGCCCTGTTGATCTGATAGATATCTCCACTCTGCAAGGCAGAGCGGACAGCAGCTATTTTACCCTCTGCCTCTGATCTCAAATCCGCAGGCACTCGATCTCCTACCTCGCGTAAGGTCTTCTCTGTAGTGTAGGCCAGGTTATCAGCGCGGTTTCTAGTCTCCACCTCTTCACGTCGCTTGCGGTCTTCCTCAGCATGAAGTTCCGCCTCCCGCACCATGCTGTCGACCTCCTCCTTGGAGAGGCCGGAGCTGGCGGTGACGGTTATCTTCTGCTCCTTGCCAGTGCCCTTGTCCCGAGCGGAGACGTTAAGGATGCCATTGGCGTCGATGTCGAAGGCAACCTCGATCTGAGGCATGCCCCTGGGGGCGGGCAGAACGCCATCGAGCATGAAGCGCCCGATAGTTTTGTTTTCCACCGCCATCGGTCGTTCCCCCTGGAGGACATGGATATCCACACCGGGCTGGTTGTCCGCTGCCGTGGTGAAGACCTGGCTCTTCTGGGTAGGGATGGTGGTGTTTCTGGGAATAAGCGGTGTCATCACTCCACCCAGGGTCTCGATACCCAGGGTCAGCGGGGTCACGTCCAGAAGCAGGACATCCCTGACTTCTCCCTTCAAGACCCCAGCCTGGATGGCAGCCCCTATTGCCACTACCTCGTCAGGGTTGACACCCTTATGGGGCTCCTTGCCGAAAAGCTCTTTCACCTTCTCCACCACTGCTGGCATCCTGGTCTGGCCACCAACCAGTATCACTTGGTCGATGTTGCGCGGCGCAAGCCCGGCATCGGACAGAGCTTGCTTTGTTGGTGCCACCGTCTCTTCGATAAGGTTAGCCACCAGTTGCTCCAGCTTGGCCCGGGTTAAGGTCATTGTCAGGTGTCTGGGGCCATTCGAATCAGCGGTGATGAACGGCAGGTTGATCTCCGTCTGCATCACTGATGAGAGCTCACACTTGGCCTTCTCCGCCGCTTCTTTGAGCCGCTGGAGCGCCATCCGGTCGTGCCTGAGGTCAATACCCTGCTCCCGCTTGAATTCGTCTACGATCCAGTTGATTATCCCCTGGTCAAAGTCGTCGCCGCCGAGATGGGTGTTGCCGTTGGTCGATTTGACCTGAAAGGTGCCCTCGCCCAGCTCCATGATGGAGATGTCGAATGTGCCCCCACCCAGGTCGAAGACGGCGATGGTCTGGTCTCTCTTTTTGTCGAGACCGTAGGCCAGAGCAGCAGCAGTAGGCTCATTGATGATCCTGAGCACCTCTAGCCCGGCTATTTTGCCAGCGTCTTTAGTTGCCTGGCGCTGGCTGTCGTTGAAATAGGCCGGCACAGTGATCACCGCCTGGGTAATTTTCTCCCCCAACTTCATCTCGGCATCCTGCTTCATCTTCTGCAGGATTGTCGCTGAGATCTCGGGAGGTGAGTAGGTGTGGCCTCCCATTACTACATGGGCATCGCCGTTGGCTGCCTCCACGATCTTGAACGGCAGGACTTTGATGTCCCTCTGCACCTCAGTGTCAGTGTGCTTGCGGCCCATAAGGCGTTTGATGGAGAAGATGGTGTTCTCCGGATTGGTCACCGCCTGGCGCTTGGCGGATTGCCCTACGTACCGCTCACCGTTTTTAGCGTTCACTGCCGCTACCGAGGGTATGACCCGACCACCCTCGCCGCTTTCGATGACCATCGGCTCCCCGGCCTCCATCACCGCCATGCAGGAGTTAGTAGTCCCCAAGTCTATTCCCAATACTTTTGCCATTTCGATTCCTCCTTCTTTCTTTTTGATATTCTCAACTTATGATGGGCTATGCGCCCCCCATCTATCAGCCAGACTTATTCTAGATTATGGGACGGCCTTTGTATGCGACTTTTGTCTCAAAACTCCAATTAACCCAATCAATCAACAATCTTTCTAATCGCCTCCGCTACAGATTGCCTTGGCAAGCGATTCAGCCGACACTGCCACAGACTTGGTTGTCATAATCAGAAGCAGAAGGCGATTCACCAAGGGAGGAGATGAAGGAATCAGTATGTGTGGTGCAAAGTTGGGTGTGGAGTGCTGTATATACCAAATATGTGATTTAATTATCCCCTCCTTTGGTTACATATTAGACGATTTAATTCAGCCGATTTCTGTCCTTTGTGGTATTCTTTAGAGTAGGATATGCCGATTCCTCTTTCCACCACTTTCGGGAGTGCGCCAAGACAAAGCCTCATTCATCCAGGGGGTGAGATTCCCTCCCCGCCAAGGCTTAGCCAGCCAGCGGGAATCGAGTCTTGCGTGGTGGGAGGCAACGATTACCACGAAGCGTAGACAGAGCGACCGACAGGCCATAACGCAAGTGAAGCGATACAGCCTCGTAAAGTTGATGGAGCAGATGCCGACCGTGTTCCCATTCGGGAAGGCAATAGTAGGCGCGGGCTTTGGCGACTGCGCTGGAGAATCTGCCGGGGTCGAAGAGCATGGCATGCCGGGAAAAGGATGGATGAAGGAACTTGGGAAGCCCACGGGGGTCTCAGGTGAGTAGCGGAAGCAAAGCGGTGAAGCCGAGCGACCGTGATGCCCTCATGGGTGGCGGATCGGCCTGTAATACTGAAGATGCGGGGCAATGCCCGCGGAGGGAAGGGGCCGAGCAGGATAGCTTGCCTGGCAAGGGACACACGGCTGCACCTGAGGCAGAGATACCCGTGTTCACAAAACTTGCTGGGCTAGTGGCGTTGACAAGGAAGGAGGAGCGACTCACCAATGTCATCCAGTATGTGGACGAAGAGATGCTACACCTGGCGTTTCGCTCACTGCGGAAGCAAGCAGCGCCAGGGATAGACGGACAGAGCTACGAAGACTATGAGGCGAACCTAGAGCAAAACCTGCGGGGTTTATATGCACGGTTGAAGAGTGGACGGTATCGAGCACCCGTTATTCGCCGGGCATACATCCCCAAAGGAAATGGGGAGTGCCGCCCAATAGGCATCACCACAATCGAGGATCGAGTGGTGCAGAAGGCGGTGGCGTGGGTGCTCTCAGCGATCTACGAGCAGGACTTCCTGGAATGCTCCCACGGGTTTAGGCCGAAGCGGAGTCCGCATACGGCGCTGCACCGCCTTCGTGAGGGAATGATGCAGCACTGGGCGCGATATGTCGTAGAGGTGGATATTGTGGGGTGTTTTGACCACGTGAACCACGCCTGGCTGCGGGAGTTTGTACGGCATCGAGCCAACGATGGTGGGCTCCTACGACTCCTGGACAAATGGCTAAAGGCTGGAGTCATGGAGAATGGAGTGGTCACTCGATCCAGTGACGGGACGCCGCAAGGCGGACCAATCAGCCCGATGTTGGCAAACATCTACCTGCACTATGTGCTAGACTTGTGGTTCGAACGACATTTCAAGAAGAGTTGCCGAGGATTTGCAGAGCTAACGCGGTTCGCGGATGACTTCGTAGTGGTGTTTCGGGACTATGGGGATGCTACCCGGTTTCGGCGGGAGGTGGAGGAGCGGCTGGCCTCCTTCGGGATGCAGGTCGCTCCAGAAAAGACAGCTATGCTGTGCTTCGATGGCAATCTCTTGAAGGGATCAGGCCAGCCGGGGATAAGACCGGATACCTTTACCTTCCTGGGGTTCAGCCATTTTCTGAAGAGGACACGTGCAGGTAAGGTGAACATTGTGCGGATGCCAAGTGTGAAGACGCGGGAGCGTTTTCTGCGTAGGATCACGACCTGGCTCAAGGCGAATAAGCATCTAAGTGTCTGGAAGCAGCAAGCCTACCTGGTGAAGGCACTGGACGGTTACTACCAGTATTTCGGGCTTCGTCTGTGTTGGACAAAGCTCAGCGGTGTCCGCCAGCGGGTGCGGAGAATATGGCAGAGGACACTGCAGCGCCGGAGTCAACGGGCAGGGCGCACCTGTAACTGGGCAACCCTGGATGCCAAACCATGGTTCCAACTTCCGAAGCCGAGGCTGACACAGACGTGGGTATAACCTTCGTATTGCCACGCAACGGATCTGTTCTGGGGAGCCCGGTGCGGGAAATTCGCACGCCGGGTTCTGACCGGGGGGTGGGAAGGTGACTTCCCATCCCTACCGGACCCACTACCACCCGGGGCAGGGCTGGCATACACACAGACATAAACACCAGGCAGCAGTTATGCTAAGCCTTGTGGGGCTGGCTTCATTTGCTTTCATTCTAGGTTTTGCCCATAAGGAGGAAATTGCCCTGCCGCTCTAGTAGCCAGCGGTCTCAATACGTGGGTACTTATGGTTAGGGGCTGGTCTGCTGGTGGTGATGGCCATTTTCTAGTGGTCTTTTGGTAGCAACTGGCCATATTGTCACACTATCCGAAAAGCCTTTTCTCTCTGACCTCATTCGGCAGGTGCGAGCTGAGAAGACCAAAAAGGAGCACTATACTCAAGAAGATGGCGTCATAGCGGCCGATAATAGAGCCAATAATTAAAAGCAGCACCTTTGCCCAGGTCAATATCCCCTCGGTAACAGTGAGCCACTCAAACCCGTCCTTGTAGAGCTCTCTTACCGTGAGCAATACCCCGGAAGCAACTGCCAGTGTAGGGAAAACTGCCGTCGGATGAGTGCCCAATATGGCAGCACCGTACCAGACAGAGAAGCCGGCGAAGTGAAGCGCCAGCAGAACCAGCTTAATCGGCTTGTCATATGGAATTTGCCGTTTGGTTGTCGGCATTGTTCTCCTTTCCCGTTCCAATAAGCGCCTAGAGGAGGTAGCCCGGCAGGACAAAGCCAAGGTATAAGAGCACCAGGAGGGCGCCAGCCCATCGGGGCACGCTCCTTGTTGCCATAAACACCGAGATGACAATCACTGTGCCCAGGCAGAAGGGAAGGTAGAAGGTCAGTGTCTGTGTGTCTACCGGCACGGGGCGCACCAGGGCAATAATGCCGGCATTGAACAGGAAAAACGCAAGGATGGAACCGGCGACATTGCCAAAGGTTATCTCCGCCCTTCCCTTTCTGGCGGCGGGAATCTCCCTGGCCAGCTCCTCAATGCTTACCAGGAAGGCGAGGATGGTCATGCCGAAGACGGTATCGGAGAGGTCGACTTGGCCAATGATGACCTCGGCACCCCTAACCAGCATCTCACTGCCGGCGATGATAGCGGCCAGCGACAGAACGAGCAGGCCGAGCGATTTCCACTTGCTCAACTCATCTGTCTCCTCTAGGGTCTCGGCAACCTCACCAGCCGGCTTGATGTCCAGCCCCCTCCGGCTCAGGAAGAGAAGATAAACCGCTGAGAGCGCAAAACCGATGAGCAGAATGGCCCCATCTGCTCTGGATAGCTGGCTGTCGAAAGCCAGTATGCTGGTGAGGAGCACCGCCAGAATCGGTACGACGAGGACCCGCTTCGGCGCCTGCTCGAACTGCATCGGGGCGATCAGCGCTGTTATGCCGAAGGCAAGGGCAATAGCCACCATCGCTGCCCCGATGACGGAGCCAAGGGCAATGCCAGCCACCCCCTCAAAGGAGCCCACGGCACCCACCGCCAGATTTTCGGGGTCAAAGCCGATAAAGATAACACTGACCAGAAAGGCGGAGATACCGAAGCCTACCGAGGTGCCCACGGCTCCCTTGACTAGCTTCTCGGCAAAGTAGATAACCAGCCCCAGACCAACAATAAATAATACCACGGCTGAAGCTACATTCATCTGCCAACCTCCTCACGACTGTCTGTTCTCAAGCACCTCCTCCACCAGCTCCCTGATTTTGCCTCTAGCCTCATTAAGCACTGCCAGGCCATGTTCGGTTATGGTGTAGTATTTCCTTACCTTTCCTGCCACGGCCTCTGGGTGCTGTTCCAGGTAACCTTCTCTTTTCAGACGGTGCAGAGTGGGGTAAAGGGTTCCTGGACCCAGGTGATAGCCATGCCGCTTCAGCTCATCCGTTATCTCGGCACCGAAGATAGGGCTCTTAGAAGCATGGTAAAGGATATGAACCTTAACAAACCCCAGAAAGAATTCTCTGTCCAGCATGATAATGCCTGCTGATATTGTATAACGATATTATAATACGATACTAAACTTTGGTTGTCAAGATGCCTGCGAGTTATCGGGGCTTTTCTCTCGCAAAGACCGCCAAGAAGGGTTAGTGCTTTGTTACGCCTATTTTTAAGGTTTGCTTCTATTAAACTAAGTGTGACAGAGCACTAGTGGTAATGGCAATACCGCGAAATTATCTTTAAGGGAATTGTAGAGATTACCAAAGACTTCCATCTGGATATTAGTGAAGCTGCCCTTTCGGTCACAGCCTATATGCTGCCTTTCGGTCTATTCACGCTTCTTTTCGAACCTTTGGCTGATCGATATGGTAAAGCCCAAATAATTAGTTTAGCTGGTTTTGTAACAGCCATATTTAGTGCTCTTAGCGCAATAGCCTGGGGCTGATCTCGTTCAGATAGATGGATGACACATAAAGTATGAGAGGGTTGTATAATGGCTGCACTATGAAGGAAAGAGCGCCCTTCCTGGTGAGAGCCATTCAAGTAGATGGTGGCTCGGAATTTGAGGCAGTCTTTGAGGAAGAGTGCCAAAGGCGAAACATCAGGCTCTGGGTTACTTAACTCCACTCCAGTTTTTGGAGCAGTGGGAAGAAAATCAAAGAAAGGAGGTGATGTGTCACTAAGGTACTGGACACCGCACAAAATGGGATTGATTCGCAATGAAAGATTTGAGTAAAATAAGGAGTCCATTGGAGGA